>DLXL01000057.1:3820-17957 GCA_003448025.1 Saprospirales bacterium
GGATGACAACCCACGTTATTTTAAATACACCCATCGTCCATCGTTCACTTCAGGCCGTCCAACGTAAAAAAGATTCCGGCCCGTGCCGAGGGCCGTTTTACCATAACCTCTATTGGTGCAATTTTTCCAATTGTAACAGGGCTGTTTCAAGGTTTTGCTCAAACTGTTCCAGCACTTTTTGCTGGAAATGTAGCGGGTGGTGTTTGGAAATCCCTTTTCTGGATTTTAGGGCCAGATCAAAGGTTTCTGCATCCATATGTTTGAATTTTCGTTTCCAATGGTCTATGGTAATTTCCATCGCCTTTTGATCCAGCCTATTACCCCATGCGCCTCTCCAAACCCACTCCAGAACTTTTTTGATCAGGTTTCTGGAATAACCAGGTGCGTTTTCTGTGGATCGCTCAGGGAAATATGGGTAATATCCTTTGGCCCATTGATTGATCCTGCAAAAATCCATATAGCCTTCATTTCCCCAAACGGGCATCAGGGTCACTGTTTCGGTAGCGGTAAACAGGTTTTTTTCTATAATTTCCAGGTGATTTGTATCCACAAAGTAATTGACACAGAAATAGCGGTGAGAATTAAGTAAAAATACTTTTTTGAATAAAATCAATAAAGTGCGCGCCAACCATAACCTTCCTGGGTCGGTTACAATAAAAAAATCCACATCACTTTCAGGCCCCATAACCTGTTTGGATACCGCGCCGGAAATGAACACACTCCGTACAAAGGGAAACTGACCGATGAACCGACCGATTTGTTGTGCACGAGGCAACATTCTTTTGGCGCGTTCATTTGCCTCCAGTCGGCGGGTTAGCCATTCCGGATCATCTCCGAGCTGATACATGTCGCCATATTGAGAAACCACTCCAAGTTGTACCAGTTGTTGCAGATCTTTTTGCAAGGCAGCGGGTTCCATTGCAGGGATTCCGGCATACCAAAGTATTTCCTCCAGAAGCAATGGATACCGGAATACGGCAAAATAGGCCAAAGGGCGCAAGATTATTTGCTCCATACTTGAGGCAGGGGCGGCATCGCTTTACTTGGGTGATTTTTCATGCAAGGTAAGGCAACGAAAATAAATAAGCGCCAGGGTTTATGGCAGGTGTTATTAATGCCTGAAGAAAGTTGTTTACATAATATTCTGTTCTTATCAGGAAGCGAATTGCCATTAAAACCTATCTTTGTTTGATTTCTTGTCTGGATTTCATTTTTTAATCATTGCTTGTTAGCTCTGAGCATTCCGGGCACACAAAAACTGTTTCCCATGTACAAAACGTTACAATCTGCTATTCCCATCTTATTCATTTTAGGCTTCCATGTATTGCCGGCAACCTCTGAGGTCAAAGCCGCCAATTTTGGCACTTTTCCGGCAAAACCTACCCTTGACTGTTTTGATTGGGCAGATAGCCTCCGTAATGCAGGCGTTGAAACATCCGCTACTGTACTTATGCCGATGCTTTTCCCCCAGGTTGACGTATGCGGACAGGGTGTAGGAGCTATTGCTCTGGTTCCAGACCCTAATATGCAGGGGCCTTTATTGTACATGTGGTCAAACGGCGAGACCACTCAGGATATCACCGGCCTGACCGCAGGTCCCTATTCCGTAACGATCTTTGATGCCAATGGAGTAATGCAGGTTGGGCAAACCGTTGTGGGAGAAGCTCCTTTTATTGGTCCTCAGTCGATTACAGGCGCAATAACGGGCAATACGCTCTGTACCGGCAGCAGCAATGGCGCCATTGATCTTACCGTGGATCCCTTGCCAAATAGTTGGAGTTATGCCTGGTCCAATGGCGAAACCACCATGGATCTGGTGAACATTCCTCCCGGTGAGTATACCGTTTCTGTCACCTTTGGCGTAACCTGTACCACTGAAGAAACCTTTACAGTACCTAACCTGACCAATGCCCCCACCCTGATCCCACCTTTGGGCGGATTTACCGCGGAATTTTGTAACCAAAGCAACGGTGATGCAGCCATTCAGGCAGTTGGCGGCCAACAACCCTACACGTATGAATGGTCAAATGGCGGAACCGACCTTCAAATCTTTGGTCTCACCGCTGGAGAATACACTGTTACCGTAACGGGAGCCAACGGTTGCACTTCTACCTATTCCAGCAACGTTCCGGCTCTGGACCTCCCCATTACCGTCATTGAAGATTTTGAACTTCCAAATACCACTTGCAATGGTGCCAATGGCAGCATTGGCATCTCCCTGAGTCCAAGCGGATTGTGGCAAAGTTCCGCTACGTATATTTGGTCAAATGGCGCAACTACACAGGACCTTACAAACCTTCCTACAGGTTCTTATACCGTAACCGTAACCAGAGCCGGAACCTGCACAGACCTGCAAGTGTTTTTTATTGATGACGAACCGGTGGTTCCTGATTTGTCCTTTATTCAAACCAATGCCACCTGTGGTCTTAGCAATGGCGCTATCAACTTGACGCCTCTGCCAGGTGGCGTTCCGCCATATACCTATTTGTGGTCTAACAGCGCTACCACAGAAGACCTTCTGAACATACCCCCGGGCAACTATACCGTCACCCTAACCTCCGCTAATGGATGCACGGTAGTCAGTAATGTGATGTTAGAAGATATTCCGGCCATATATTCCTACAGTGCCCTTGTGCAGGATAATACTTCGTGTGATACCATTAACGGGCGAATATCACTTTCGCTTTTCCCTGCCAACCTGGCCTATACGTGGTCAAACGGCGCTACTACCACCAATCTGTCACCACTTGCACCGGGAGATTATACCGTTACCATCAGCGCCGGCGGCACCTGTACCTCCGTGGAAACACTTACCGTAGGAGATCAGGCATCCTATCCCAGTATTCCGGCCAAGGTGGATACTGCTACCTGCGGACTCAATAACGGAGGCATTGATATGACCATCAACGGAGGCCTCTCGCCATTTACCATCATGTGGTCTACCGGCGATACCTCACAGGACTTATCCAGCATTGCTGCTGACACTTTCTTCGTAACCGTAACTTCCGCCGTAGGCTGTTCTGCAACCAATACGGTGATTGTCCCCAATGTTAACCAAACCATTGGGATCAACGAATTGGTTGCTGACAATATCTCCTGTGCCCTGCCCACCGGGTCTATTGACCTGAATGTAAGCCCTGCAGATACCAACTATGTGTATACCTGGTCGTCCGGACAATCCACTGATAGCCTGACCAACCTGACGGGGGGAACCTATCTGGTCACGGTCACACTGGGGGTCAGTTGTATGGTATTGGACACCTTCTCGATTATTGACCAGGCTTTGCCACCTGGTTTGGCATCCTCCTCCAGTGCTGCCACCTGCGGATTCAACAATGGCTCGGCTGATTTGACCGTCAATGTGGGGGCGCCGCCATATACCTATTTATGGTCTAATGCCGCCACAGATGAGGATTTGGCGAATATGCCGCCAGGCACTTATACCGTAACAGTTACGGGCGCCAATCAATGTACGGCTATAAGTTCGGTGAACATATTAAACAACGACCTTCCACTTGGGGTCAGTGGGCTACCTGTAGGAAATTCTTCCTGTGCTGCACCTAACGGCTCACTGGATGTAAGTGTTACCCCCTCCGGTGCATATAATTATGCCTGGTCAAATACTTCTACAACGGAAGACCTGAACGGACTGGGGGCCGGCACTTATACCGTAACTGTAACATTTGGTACTTGCTCGGGTTCCAATACCTTCTCTATTGCGGATAATGCGGTTCCACCCAGCCTGGCAGTGTCCGGAACCGCATCCAATTGCGGGCTTGCAGATGGCGCTGCAGATCTGAACGTTAACGCCGGAATTGGCCCATTTACGTATGCATGGTCTAACGCTGGCACAGATGAAGACTTAACGGGCCTCACGCCAGGTACTTACACGGTAACTGTAACCGGTTCCAACGCTTGCACCGAGGTAGCCTCTGCTGTGGTTGTAAACAACAATATTATCCTGAATTTAAGCACTAACGCCACAGCAAATAGCTCTTGCACATCCTTCAACGGAGCCATTGACCTGAGTGTATCCCCTGCAGGAGGTTACGCATATCAGTGGTCAAATGCAGCCAATACCGAAGACTTGAACGGCCTGGATGCCGGCTCGTACACCGTGACAGTTACCTTGGGTACCTGCCAGTCTACCGGAACATTTGTTGTAACCGACAACACACAAACACCGGTGCTGACACCCAATATCACCGCATCTATATGTAGTGTCAATAATGGCGCTATTGATCTGAGTGTTAGCGGTCCGGCCGGCCCGTTCACTTACCTCTGGTCCAATGCAGCTACAGATGAGGATATAACAGCACTATTGCCGGGAACTTTTACCGTTACGGTAACAGCTCCTAACGGCTGTACGGAAGTTGCCACAATCAATGTGCCCAACAACTCCAATACCTTTAGTGTGGCCGGCGCAGCTGCACCGCTCACCGATTGTGCGGTCAACAATGGCGCTGTCAATCTGAACATCACCCCTGCCGGCAACTACACTTACCTTTGGTCGAACGCTGCCACCGATGAAGACCTGAGCGGTCTGGCGCCTGGTACCTATACCGTATCTGTAACGGAATCAGGCAGTTGTACCGCTACAGCATCCTTTTTTGTTCTTGACCAGCGAACCAATCCCGCTACAGCTCAGGCACTCACACCGGAATTTTGCGATCTCGCCGACGGCGCCATCAATCTTACCGTATCAGGTGGCGCTACCCCCTATGGATTTAACTGGTCGAATGCGGCCGTTTCCGAAGATCTCAGCAACTTGTCTGCCGGTACATACACGGTAACGGTAACGGATGCCAACAATTGCACCGTTACCTCATCGGCAACCATACCTGGCAACACTATTTCTTTTGGTTTATCCGGCAATGCAACGGCCAATAGTTCCTGTATTCAAAATAATGGCGCGGTTGATCTGAGCGTAAACCCATCCGGTACTTACAGTTATACCTGGTCCAATGCAGCCATAACAGAGGATCTGAACAATGTCGCTGCGGGCACTTATACCGTAACGGTTAGTGCAGGAGGTAGTTGTACCAATACCGCTGAGTTCAATATTATCAGCAATGTGCCAACGCCTGCGCTTTCGCAAAGCATCACAGCAGCAGAATGTGGCGCTGCTGATGGCGCTATTGATCTGAGTGTTTCCGGCAGCCCTGCACCATATAACTATCTATGGTCTAACAACGCTATAACCGAAGATTTAAGCAATATCCAGTCTGGCAACTATACGGTAACAGTAACAGCAGCCAACGGCTGTACGGCTACTCAGGCGATTACAGTTCCCGAGAATGTATTTGCCCCTGCCATATCAAGTGCTCCGAGCCCTTCCAGTTCCTGTGTGATCAACAACGGGTCCATTGATCTGACCGTTACTCCTGCAGGAACCTACACCTATCTGTGGTCCAATGCAGCAGTAACGGAAGATCTGAACAACATTGCAGCAGGTATTTATACCGTTACAGTGAGTGCGGGTGGAGCTTGCACCAGCTCAGCCATTATTACCGTTACCAGTAATGTTCCAACTCCGGCCATTGCCAATGTAATCAACAATGCTGATTGCGGCGCTGCCACCGGCGGCATTGATCTAACGATTTCCGGAGGCGCATCTCCTTTTACCTTCCTGTGGTCCAACGCAGCGGTAACAGAAGATTTGAACAATGTCCTTTCCGGAACTTATACCGTTACGGTTTCCGGCAATAACGGGTGTACTACCACTCAGGCATTAACCGTTCAAAACGACGTATTTACACCAGCCATTTCTTCCAGCCTTAGCCCTACTACTTCCTGTTTGGTGAACAATGGATC
Organism: Saprospirales bacterium; assembly: GCA_003448025.1. Classification (GTDB taxonomy): domain Bacteria; phylum Bacteroidota; class Bacteroidia; order Chitinophagales; family Saprospiraceae; genus M3007. The sequence continues at coordinate 9,635 of DLXL01000057.1, forward strand.
CGTTGATCTGACTATTTCTCCTGCCGGAACCTACACTTATCAATGGTCAAATGCCGCCCAAACGGAAGACCTGAACAATGTGGCGGCAGGCACCTATACGGTTACGGTTAGCGCCGGTGGAACTTGTACGAACACAGCTTCTGTAACCGTTCTGAGTAATACGCCTCCCCCGGTTTTAACCAATACACCAGTTGCTGCAAACTGTGGTCTGGCAACCGGCAATATTGATCTGACCGTTACCGGAAGCCAAACACCATATAACTTCCTTTGGTCCAATAATGCCATAACGGAAGACCTGAATGCCATTTTGCCTGGCACTTACACGGTTACGGTCACTGCCGGCAATGGTTGCACCGCCACTCAAAGCATTATCGTAACCAATGCGGTATTCACTCCGGCTATCGGCAGCAATATAACAGCCAACAACTCCTGCAGCGCAGGAAATGGCGCCATTGACCTGAACATTACACCTGCAGGCACTTACACGTACACCTGGTCTAATGGTTTAAATACCCAGAATCTGGCTAATCTGGATCCCGGAACGTATACGGTTACCGTTAGTGCCGGCGGCACCTGCACCAATACGGCAGCTTTTCAGATAGCCAACCAATCCACCAACCCGCAGGCAAGTATCAGCTCTGCCGGTACAGCCCTGAATTGCGACATCACCAGCATTGTACTGAACGGCGCAGTAACCGGCACTAACAATCCGGTCAATCTGCAATGGAGCCTGAACGGCAATCCGGTGGGCACCAATGCAGCCTTGACAGCTACAGCACCCGGCCAATATGATTTTGTGGTGGTGGATAATGTAACGGCTTGCACCGGTACGGCATCTGTCACGCTCACCCAAAGCCTCAACCCTCCGCCTATCACAGCTTCCTCTCTTGCTGTACTAACTTGTACAACACCCAGTCAGACGCTCAGTGGAAGCTCAACATTGAGCGGGATTATTTTCTCCTGGCTGAGTATCTCCGGAACAGACACGGTTGTTCTGGGCACCAGTCCTTCGATCAATGTCAATATGGCCGGGAATTATATTTTGGTTGGATTTAACCCTGCCAACAACTGTTTCAACGCAGTTCCCGTGAATGTACAGGCTAATCAAACACCTCCCGGAGCTGACGCAGGCTTGTCTTTCCCCCTGGACTGTGCAGGTGAAACCCTGCCATTGAACGGCAGCGGAAGCGGGGCTCCAAACCTGAGTTATCAATGGAGCACACAGGATGGCCAACTGGTTTCAGGCGCTAATACAGCCGCTCCGTTGATCAGTAAAGCAGGCACCTACACCCTAACGGTCACCAATCCGCAAAATGGCTGTACCGCTACCGATGCGGTGACCATCACGCCTGAAGTACCGGTGGCGCATGTAACTGTATTGCAACCTACCTGCCAGAATCTGAAAGGGGTGATTGTGGTAGATTCCGTAACCGGCCTGTCTGATCCCATTTTGTATGGCTTGAATGGAGGCGTTCTGGGCAGTCAAAGCCAGTTTGTTAACCTGGATCCTGGTGTGTATAACCTGGCAGTAGAAGGAGGCAACGGTTGCTCTGCTTCAGCAGTTGTAACGGTTAACCCGCCTGCTCTGGTAGAAATTGTCATGGATGCAGAAGCTGAAATCCGTTTGGGATATGGCTACCTGATCAACGCAGTAGTCAACCTTCCTGCCAACGAGATTGCCTCTGTCACCTGGACACCAACCGACTCTCTCTCCTGCGATACCTGCCTTACTACCTTCGCTAACCCTACCAGTTCCACGCAGTATCAGTTGTTGGTGATATCAGAAGATGGCTGTGAAGCACGTGACAATATTCAGATTAAGGTAGATAAAACCCGAAAGGTTTACGGTCCAAACATTTTCTCTCCAAACGAAGACGGCAACAATGATTTCTTCACCCTTTTTGCTGATCCTGTTCAGGTAACAAGAATCAAATCATTGCAGATATTCTCCCGTTGGGGTGAAGCAGTGTATGAACGTCTTGATTTTGCCCCGAATGATGAGTCCATTGGCTGGGACGGCACCTACAAAGGGCAAAAACTCAACCCGGCAGTCTTTGTATGGCAAGCGGTGGTAACGTTTGTGGATGGCCGTGAAGAGTTGTTCACCGGCGATGTGACCTTAAAGCGCTAACGTAGGCCGGAATGATATTCCGGCATTTATACAACAATGGCCGGTGTGGTAACCTCCACGCCGGCCATTTGTTTTTTATGCATAAAACCTTTTCACCTGCCTCCGGTCACGGCGAGAATTGAGTAGACATGAATGAGGTGCGGAGGTTTGTTTGTAACAAAGTAGCAAGACTTTAGATCATCACCCCAATACTTTTCAGGCAACTCACCGCTTCACCACACCCGCCCGCAGTACCGCGCCATCCCTCGCGCGCACGAGTAGAGTGTATGCGCCCGCGGGAATACCGCTGAGGTCTAAACGCCGCTCCTGCCCAGGCCAATGCTGTACCAGCCTGCCCTGCTGATCCAGCAGTTCCAGACTTGCCACCTGCACCTGATCCGGCAGCTGTACCTGCACCCACTCGCTGGCGGGATTGGGATAAACATGCAGGGCGATAGTGCCCACCTCCGAGGTTCCGGAAAAATACTTCACCTCCACCGTGGTACTGGCCGTGCAACCCCTATCGTCTGTAACTGTAACGGTATATAACCCTGCCACTAATCCGGCAATAGCCTGCTGGGTAACGCCATTGCTCCAAAGGTAAGTGAACGGCTCGGTGCCGCCGGAGATGGTGGTTACTACCGCCGCGCCATTGGGCGGATTGGATTGGGTTTGATGACTTACACCGACGCCGATCCACAGAGAATCCGGCGCGCTTAACGGCGGGAAGTTGAAGGTGGCGCTGCAGCCATAGCGGTCGCTCACCGTTACGGCATATACGCCGGGCCCCAGCGGCAGTGCCAGAGAATCCGTTCCGGCCCAGCCCTGCCATTGCCAGGAAAAAGGCGCAGCTCCCGTTACGGGCGTGGCCGACAACCAGGCGTCTGCCGCAGCATGGCAACTGATGGGCGAGCCTCCCACCTGCAGGGTAATTTGTCCGGAAAGTCCAATGGTAGCCGAGGTGGAATCCACGCAGCCATTCGCATCTGTGAGTGTGAGGGCATACTCGCCCGGAGGCAGGTGGCTCAGGGCGGAGGTATCGGGCGCAGCAGGCAGCCAATGCCAGGAAAAAGGCGCTGTGCCGCTTTGCACCGAAGCGTTTAGCTGTCCTCCTGTGAGCAGTCCGCAGAGCACATCTGTGACTTGAATGGAAGCTTCCGGCAGGGGCGCTTCCGGCACGGTGAGGGTGTCTGTGATTTGTCGTCCGGAGGCATCGCTGAGGGTAATCTGGTATTGCCCGGGCGGAAGGTCGGTGAGTTCAGGGCCATTGCCGGCTTGCGGCTCCCACTGATAGGTATAGGGTGTGCAGCCGTTCTCCGGCTCCAGGAGAATGCTGCCGTTTGAAGCACTTGCGCAGGCAGGGTGTACCACCGGAGCTGAAGCCAGCCCGAACGGTGGCGTCTCATAAGCGCCGATGTCTACCTGCCCGTCCTGAATGCGGGGCATGCCGGCCAGGTCTGTCAGCAAACCCGCAGACGCGGCATTGAAACCCATATTGATGAGCGGCGAGCAGCCCGACAAGCGATAATCTCCCGCTGCCGTATCCCGAAACATAGGATCTATGCCGAAGATATTGTTGGGGCCGCAAGTGATGTTGGGATAACCGTTGCAGAAATAATCGCTGTCAAAATAATTATGCGAAAAGAAAAAAGTATCCTGATTCATCCGAAATGGCAAAGCTGGCAGGCCTGTGGTGGCGGATTTGCAGTTGTAGAAGATGTTGTTGGTGGCAACAGCCGCTGCGTTAAAATTATCAAAGCTAGCTGGGCCAATTGTACAATTGGCAAAAGTGTTGTTCTGTATCGCAGTTTTTGCATTTGAGGGAGTGTAATTATTATTCCAAGCTATAAATCTAGCTTCATTGGAACAATTCAGGAATAGATTTCCTTCCACATTTGCCTCACCAGTTAATATTGGATGCTTTAACAAACTAATCGTAAATGGTGAAGCAGGATAGTTAACAATGTTGTTTCTTATCCTTATCGATGTGCCTGAAATTGAAATGACATGACCGTAAGTTGACTGACTTGGGAAAGCAGTCTCCCTCCAAAATAAATTATTAGCGATATCAACATACCCACCACCACTATAATATTTTGCACTATATGTGATAACTTCAGGGTAGTAGGAACGAATAAACGAACAATTTTGGATGAGTATAGTATCTGTAATCAAAGTGCTATTTGAATTAAGTAATGAATAGAAATAGATGATCCCACCACCGTTATCATCAACAAATTTAGTGTTATTCATTTTGAATACAGTTTGAGCTCCATTAGGTATCAAGTCATTTTCTATTGTTGCAAGACGCCCTATTTTACTATTTCTTTCAAACAGACAACTATCTATTTGGAGTTTAAATGGGTTATACCCAAAATAAAGGGAATATAAAAAGCCACCAGAGTAATCTGATGTATTTTCTTTCATTATACACCCAATAAAATCCCACTGTTCTGACCCAAAATTGCATCTCCAGTAGATGCCACCGCCGAAATCACCTGACGTAGTGTTGGACTCAAACACGCAATGATCGTACTCTATGCCCCGATCATAATAATTACCTCCGGTAATATAGATGGCTCCTCCCCTGAATCCAGACGAGTTGTGCCTAAAGGTACACCTGTTGAACAACGGGGTACTCCCTGATGAACCTTGTGCATTAACAAAGTAGGCGCCTCCGTAATCCCGGGCATAATTGTGTTGGAAAATACAATTCCGAAAGGTGGGCTGTCCCTTTCCGTTTTGAGCCATCACGTATACTGCGCCACCGCTGCGCACCGGCGATATTTGGTTGAAAGCGGTATCGCTCTGCGCATAACCATCCTGCAATACCAACCCGTCCAGCAGCGTACTTGTATCCGGATAGGCCATGTATAAAACGGTGTAAGAGTTGTCCTCAGCTATGTCCGGATTTCCTATGTTTCCGCTCAGAATGGTTGGATGTGCTGCAAAATCACGTTGAGCCAGCGTGGTTTCTGTGCCTGAAAACCCGCCAATCAGTTTCACCCCGCTTTTCAACACAAAGGATCGGTCGCGATTAGTGCCATTATCCGGCAAAAACAGACCTTCTGCCACCCATATTTCATCTCCGGCCTGGGCAGCATTAAGGGCGCTGTGCAGGTCCGTAAATGCATCAGCCCAGGAAGTACCGGTGTTTTGGCCGGTAGCAGTATTTTTAACGTGATGGCGGGTTTGTGCCCAAAGGTTGGGAAGCGCAAGGCTTAACAAGAGTATTTGGAAGCTTATTTTTTTCATGAGTGAAGCTTGGAATGATTTTGAAGAGGACTGTGGGGAGGTCACGAAAGTAGTTTTTACCGCAGAGACACGAAGGCGCGGAGGTGATAATGGTCCATCCGTTATGACTCTGCGCCTCAGTGTCTCTGCGGTGAAAAGTATTTACGAGATAATCTCAGTCATCTACAACTTGACCAATTTTTTTTGCAGACGGGTATTTCCAGATTCCAACATCAGGTAAAATACGCCGGGTTGTACGGAAGCCGGAAACTGTACGGAAAGGGTGTTGTCTCCGGCTTGCAGGCTAATTGTTTGTCTGGTGTGTATCTTGTTTCTGCCGTCCGTCAGGATCAGGGTAGCTTCACTGGCTTTTTCGCTGTATATGTAGGCAGTTGCCTGGTCTGTGGCTGGATTGGGACTGACCGTCAGCGCCATGGCCGGGTAGCGGGAAGAGATTTGTTCCTGACGTACCTGTCCAACCCTAAATTCTTCCCCATTTTCCGAATAGGCGAGGCAATGCAGCACCTGATCTGAAGACCAAAACAACGCTCCCTCAGGTAACTCCTGACCCTCTTGCACTTCAAATTCTACGGTGAAAAGGTACATTTTTGCGGGTAATAGTTGCAGATCCTGATCATTATCCCAGGCAAATTTCAGGATGCCCTCATCCGTTTTAGTGGCACCGAAATGCCAAGAGTACACAGGAATCTCCGGATTGGTTTCTATGGATTTGAAGGCCAATACCGATGGATCAAACCGAAACCCACCTTGCAAGGCGATGGGTTTGAATGAAGATTCCCAATAAACCGGGATTCTGATTAATTTGCCTTTTTGCCGAACTTCTTCTTTTCCCAATGTAAACTGGGCTGACCCTTCCTCGCGCTGACTTGTTGGCCTAAAGCCGTCGCAATTGCAGTTTCGATTAATATCACCTAATTTAACAGCATAAAAATTACCATAGTTGCCGTTTCCAGTGATGGGAACGTGACTTGTATCAGTTAATCCTGTTAAAATTGGTACTGTTCTTAGTGCAATTGGATCATTTATTGGTTGAGGAATTGGAATATTGATGTTTTCATTAAAATATCTCCAGTTCGGTGTGGTACCGAAAGGCCCATCATTGTTTGGGTCATTATCTGTAGGATCCCACACTCCCAGAATAAGATTTCTAAATGCATTAATATCTGCGGTCCCTAATATATTATCCAAGGTTGCATCCGCTGCAAATCGCTCATAAACCGTTGGGAATTGAGGCGAAGATTTCAAGTGCTTCTGAATCAGCACAATATCATACGTCGTTACCCCTGTTCCGCCCCCGCTGGTACACAGATAATCATTTTCATACCCGGGTTTCGTTTCAACCTTCAGGAAAAACGGCGCCTGGCTCTGATCCGGGCAAAAGGAAAATTCCGGCTCACAAAACGTATTAATTTCCTCCTCGTATGGAGAGTTGAAATCTTTGAGGCTCACTTTGTACATCGGGGCCTGATCAAAATTACTTAAAAAAACACTTCCTGTGACCCTGGGATCGCAAAGTGGGTCGCCAATTATTACCTCCAGCGCACAATAGGAATTGCCGTTGCCTGCGCCCGGAGTAGGATCGCCTTCACCTGCTGTTACTCGAAAATCTACACAACTATGGAACAAACTGAACGGCACATCCACATACATACCTGAAACTATCTGGAATGGACTGTTTAATGGCGTAATTTTTTCATATATGTAGAACCAAAGATTCGGTGCAACTTGAATAAAAGTATCGCTGTTGGCTGCATCCGGAAGTGTGGAAATGGGAACGCCCGGTGTGGCGCTGCCTGTGGCATCAGCGGAATACAATAGTTCCAACCTTAAATGATTGAAACTCATGGGTCCGGTGTGATTGTGCGATAAGGTAAATCGAACAACTCCTTCGCAATCCTGGGTTAAGATAGATGTGCCTGTTACGGTTAGGTCTTTCTCACACGGTTCATGACCAGGTATGTCTACCGTCGTATTATTTGCCGTCAGTTGGTAAGTTTGAAAATTATTCGCAAGGGTTCCTGAAGCCCATCTGCCAGCTGTTAGAGAACAATGTAACATTCCTCCTTGGGAAAGGTTATAAATACCGTTGAGGAGTATGGCTGCCACAAAAATGGTATCAGTTCCATTTAATGTGCTGGAATCAGGATGTGGAAAATCTTCGAACGAAAAATAAATATCAAATGAACCGTCCTGATTTTTTCTACTCAGCGCTTTGGCCAATTCCGGCCCGTCAGGATGGGCAAAAGGTTGAAGATCAAGCAAGGCTGTAGCCATTTCTGGTACGACATGAATAAGCGCATCTACCTTTGCGTACCTTGAGGCTTGCAATGGAAGTATCCCAACCCTGATGTAAGGAATTTGCAAGCCGTTATCATATGCATAAGCAAAGTGTAATCCTTTTGTTGGCTGACCAGGTGAAGGTGGCGGGAAATTGATATTTGTATTGCCGCCTGTGGCAGACACAAACATCGGGCCCTGGCAATTAGTAGACGGCATGCATTGTTCCGCAAACGCACTAAACGTATTCCATTTTATCAGGTCGCCAGGCACTGCCTCCACACAAATGGTGAATAGTGTCACGGATGTTGCGCCCATTGGCAAAGGCAACGGAATGCCGCCACCGCCACCTCCAGGCTCACAGTTATTGGTACTTCCAACTTCCCAGACAATTTCTCCAGAGGGTGAAATGCTTAGGAAAGGCGTGTAAAGCGCCGGTGAAATAGCCATGGTTATGGAGTCATTGATACGAGAATTGAAGTTGTTAATATTGATCACTCCATCGAACCTCAAATAATTGAAGGTGAAATTGGCAGGGAAAGGCGGTTGTCCTGCCTTGGTTTTAAATTTCACCCGGTAAAAAGCATGAAAGGCGCCCGGAGTATTTGCCGTGGAGTTACCCTTCCAAGGCGCTGCCGGAATACCTTTCTCAATTTCAAACTCGAATCTGTCGATTGGGCA
>DLXL01000340.1:0-1281 GCA_003448025.1 Saprospirales bacterium
ATGTACGAATTTCGGGATTCAATAAATCTGCACCTTCGTGTTGCACGCCGCAATAAATACTATGGGTATAAACCACTTGAATTTGTTGGTCACGAAGCATGGAAAATATTTTCCGAAGCCGCCTAGCCATTGTATCCATTGGTACGCGATAAATCAGGTCATTGATGCCGGCTTCCAAAAAACAAATACGCGGCTTACACGCCAATACCTGAGGTAAGCGAAATTCAATACCCGATAATTGGTCTGATCCAATGCCCCGGTTTAAAATCTTTAATTCAGGGAAAGCCTCCTGCCATTGAACCCGTTGGGTAAATGAAGTGCCTAACATCAGCACATCACAAGTATGTGCTCCATAAGTTTCAAACAAAGCATATTGTTCTTCAAAGTGTGGATTGGCCCTGAAGTCCTGTCCGCTTTGTGCCATTAATTGTTGTTCATTGGCCTTACTGCGTATAGCTCGTGCTCTGCGAATATTGAGATGCACGCTGAGTAGCAGTCCACACAAAAAGCAAATCAGCAACAACAAAACAGCCATGCTGCGGCGGGCGGTCCAAAATCTCCGTTGCCAGGGTTTTACTACAAACGCCATTACTGAGCCTGGAGTTTATATTTCCCTTTGCTCTTTCGAATGCGCACGGCGCATACTTTGTACTCCGGACATAAGGCATCCGTATCAGTGACACTGCTCGTTAAAACATTCATATTCACTTCCGGAAAATGGAAGGTCGATGACAAGATGCCGGGGTTTACCTCCAGACTGATACGTGCTTTTACATCAATCTTTCCACGTGCACTTTCCACACAAACCATATCACCCTCAGCAATGCCATGTTTGTCGGCGTCTTCCGGATGGATGAGTAATGAATCGGTCTGCAAAATTTCGGCATTACCGGTACGGCGTGTTTGTGCCCCACAATTGTAATGCTCCAGTTCACGGTTGGTCGTCAGGATATAAGGGAAATCTTTTTTGTGGTCGCTTAGTTCCTGACTTTCGATCCAGGTGGCTTTTTTAAATTGGCCCTTACCAATTTTAAAGGATTCAGTATGTAAAATTTTCGTATCGCTGCCATCCGGAAGAACGGGCCATTGTTTGCCATTATCACCCAGCTCGTCCCATTTAACGCCGGCAAAGAATGGAACGATTTGTGAAATTTCTTCGAGCAGTGTTTTGGGGTCGTAATCAGCCTGAGGATAACCCATACGATTCATAATGTCAATCATGATCTGCCCATCTTGTTTACAGCCTTTCAGGGGTTCTACCACTTTATTGACACGTTGTAA
>DLXL01000340.1:1441-1732 GCA_003448025.1 Saprospirales bacterium
AGTGGCCGGTAAAACCACATGGGCCATTTTAGCCGTCTCGGTCATAAAGAGTTCCTGCACCACCAGTAAATCCAATTGTTCCATGGCGGCTTTCACCTTCAGGGTATTGGGGTCGGTTTGCACGTTATCCTCTCCCATCAGCCACAGGGCTTTAAATTTTCCTTCTAAGGCTGCATCGTACATCTGCGGAATTTTAAGCCCGATATAATCCGGAAGTTTAGCATGGTAAAAAGTTTCATAGCGTTGATGTATCTCGGGATTGGTGACATCCAGATAACCGGCACCCTGATG
>DLXL01000340.1:1961-3755 GCA_003448025.1 Saprospirales bacterium
AGGTCGGCAATAAGCATCACCGTATAGGTTCCCTGTGTATGTTCAGTTACGCCCAGTCCATGAAAACTCATGGCATTGGGTGCCTTGGCATAGGCTATGGCTGCCTCGCGCACAGCCTCTTTACGAACGCCGCTTTCTTCGCTGAGGTAATCCATATCCATGGCCAGCACATGGGCTTTAAAATCATCATAACCTTCAGTTCGATTCGAAATAAACTGATGATCTTCCAGGCCTTCGGTCATGATATAATACAACATCATATTGAGCACAGCCACGTTTGTACCCGGTTTTAATTGCAGGTGATGTGTGGCGTATTTGGCCATTTCAGTTTTACGCGGATCAATCACGATGGTGGTTTTACCCTTCATCGCAAACTGTTTCATTTTAGCACCTGTTACCGGGTGTCCGTCGGTCGGGTTGGCTCCAATCACCAAAATGGCGTCGGTAAATTTGAGGTCTTTGATGGAGTTGGTTGCGGCCCCTGTTCCGAAAGTTCTTTGCATGCCCAATGCAGTAGGAGAATGACATACCCGTGCGCAACTATCTATATTATTGGTTCCTATCACGGCACGAATAAATTTCAGCATCAGATAATTTTCCTCATTCGTACATCGGGCCGATGAAATACCCCCAATCGCATCTGCACCATACTCGGCTTTAATGGAATTGAGTTTGTTGGCTATATAGTCGTAAGCCTCATCCCATGTAGCTTCTTCAAAGACGCCATTGCGTATAATGAGGGGAGTACGTAAACGTTCCTGATGATCTTAAAACTTAAAGGCATAACGTCCTTTGAGGCAGGTATGGCCGCCATTTACCTCGGCATTATAAGGGGCCTGAATACTTTTAATTTCGCCATCCACGGTTGACACCTCCAGGTTACAACCAACGCCGCAATAGGTACAAACCGTGCGGGTTTTTTGTTGAACGGCTATGCTTTTACTTTCAAATACATCACTAATGGCACTGGTTGGACAAGCCTGGGCGCAAGCACCACAACTCACACAATCGCTTTCAAAAAAACTTTGATCACTACCTTTAATGATATGGCTGTCAAAACCGCGTCCGGCCATGCTCAATACAAATTGTCCCTGCACCTCATCGCAGGCCCTTACGCAGCGAAAACAATTGATACACTTACTCAGGTCCGAGGTCATGTATGGATGACTTAAATCTTTTTTACGATTGAGGTGATTTTTTCCTTCCGGATATCGAACATCACGCACACCTACCTGGGCGGCTACACTTTGTAATTCGCAGTTGTTATTGACTTCGCAGGTGAGGCAATCGAGCGGATGATCGGTGAGCACCAACTCAATAATATTTTTTCGTAGTTTTTGAATCCGTTTACTGTTTGGGTAAATATAAGAGCCTTCAGTTACCGGGGTATGGCAGGAAGCCATGGCTTTTGAATTTCCATTTTGCACGAGTGCCACATCCACACTACACACCCGGCAACTTCCAAAAGGATCCAGATTGGGCGCATCGCATAGTGTGGGTACGAGATTTTCGCCCAGGCTGCGTCGCACAAAACTCAGAATGGTTTCGCCGGGAATCAGTGTAAAAGGCACGTCGTTGATATAAGCCGTTTTGGTTTGGCTTTGCACAGTCGATTGAATTCCTTTAAGCGGTTTGGAGGTTTCGAACATACGGCACATTTTAAGACTTTAAAAATAATGCATTTGTATGAAAGCAGCGCTATCATCGGCTGGCTTGTTCGGTGTCGGGGGCCTGCCGCCGTGAGTAGCTTGCATTGGATTAGGGGCTGCTGGTTATCTCACTGGCGCTTCAAAT
>DLXL01000303.1:0-543 GCA_003448025.1 Saprospirales bacterium
CTGGAAGAAAAATATGCAAGCGACGAACTTTTCGCCGATTGCTTTACCGTGGATATTGAATTAAAACCGGGCAACAAACTGTTCATCTATGCCGATAGTGATTCCGGTTTGAGTCTGGAAAAATGCCAGAAACTCAGTCGCCATATCGAACATATCCTGGATGAAAATGGCTGGCTGGGCGAAACCTACGGCATCGAAGTCAGCAGCCCGGGCATCGACCGGCCGTTGAAGTTCCCACGGCAATATGTGAAAAACATCGGTCGTACCCTGTACGTCCGCAAAGCAGATAAAACCGAGTACACTCAGGAACTCAAATCCGCCGACGAAGCCCAAATCATTCTCACCGAAATTGTGGTGGAGCGCGACGGTAAGAAGAAACTGAAAAAAGAAGTAGAAACTGCCATTTCCTACGATCAAATAGAAAAAGCGGTGGTCAAACTTCCATTTTAAGACACAAAGAGTAATAACACAAAGGCGCAAAGGGGAGGTCTTCGTCCTCCATTCATTCAGTAAATCCTTAAGCCCAACGCCAACCAAAACACT
>DLXL01000303.1:650-2016 GCA_003448025.1 Saprospirales bacterium
ACACTAAAACACCAAAACACTCAACACTCGAATAATGGTTAACTTAGTTGACGTATTTGCAGACTTTAAAACGGGTAAGAACATCGACCGCCCTACCATGGTGCGCGTATTGGAGGATGTATTCCGTACCCTGATCAAAAAGAAATATGGTACCGACGAAAACTTCGACGTAATCGTTAATACCAATACCGGTGACCTTGAAATCTGGCGCGTACGCGAAGTGGTGCCTGATGGCGAGGTAACCAATGAACTTGCGCAGGTAAGCGAAACCGAAGCGCAGGGCATTGACGAGTCTAACTCCATTGGTGATGAATGCTATGAGCAACTCTCCATTGAAGATTTCGGACGCCGGGCCATTATGGCTGCGCGCCAAACCCTGGTGTCGCGCGTAATGGAGCTGGAAAAAGACGAGGTGTACCGAAAGTACTCCGAACGCATTGGCCAGGTAATCACCGGCGAAGTAAACCAGATCATGAAAAAAGAGATCCTGGTACTCGACGATGATACAGGCAATGAACTCATCCTGCCACGCACAGAGATGATCCGTGGCGACTACTATCGCAAGGGCGACGTGGTGAAAGCCATTATCAAGCGTGTGGAAATGCGCAATAACATTCCGTTCATCATGCTCAGTCGTACGGATTCCGACTTCCTGGCCAAATTGCTGGAAGCCGAGGTGCCTGAAATTGAGGACGGCGTAATCGAGATCAAAAACATCGTTCGTCTGCCTGGTGAACGGGCCAAAATTGCGGTGGAAAGCCACGACGAACGTATTGACCCCGTGGGCGCCTGCGTGGGCATGAAAGGTAGCCGTATCCATGGAATCGTACGCGAATTGCGCAACGAAAACATCGATATTGTAAACTACACTACCAACTTGTCGCTGTTCATGCAGCGCAGTCTTACGCCAGCCAAGATCTCTACCATTGAGTTTGACCATGAGGCCAAACGTGCCGCCGTGTACCTGGACGCCGATCAGGTGAGCCTGGCTATCGGTAAAGCAGGTAGCAATATCAAATTGGCCAGCCGACTCACCGGCTACGAAATTGATGTGTACCGCAACCAGGCCGAATACGAAATTGACGACGTGGATCTCGAGGAATTCAGCGATGCTATCGAGCCTTGGGTTATCGAGACCTTCAAAAACATTGGTTGCGATACTGCCCGTCAGGTACTCGATCTCAGCGCTGATGAACTCATTCGCCGTACCGACCTTGAAGAAGAAACGGTGCGGGAAGTACTTCGTATCCTTTCTGAAGAATTCGAAGAAGGGAAATAAGGCACAAGATACACGAAGGCACTAAGGCGCAAAGGCACTAAGACACTAAGACACGAAGGCACGAAGGCACTAAGACACTAAGGCACT
>DLXL01000303.1:2178-3522 GCA_003448025.1 Saprospirales bacterium
CACTAAGGCACTAAGGCACTAAGGTGTCCTGCGGCCACCGCTTCAAAGGGTTTATTTGGCTTTCGCCAAATAAACCCTTTGTGTCTTTGCGCCTTTGCGCCTTCGTGTATCCGCACCTTTGTGTCGCCATGTACTACTTAGCAACTTTTGTTTTAACTTTGTGCCTTAAAAACACAAAATGTATAAAAACACTCCTTTCCTGAAAGGCCGGGGTGCACAGATCAACCCAACTTCCCAGTATGAGCGCTTGGTGCGTAGCGCCGAGCCGCTGGATTGGGCACTCGTGGCATCAGAATGGGAGGAGGGCGAACTCAAGACACAATATCTGGAAACCCACCCCAAAACCATCCTGAACAAGGTGGAAAGTCCGGACATCCCGCTGGAATGGAGCCTTAACCCCTATCAGGGCTGCGAACATGGATGTATTTATTGTTATGCCCGAAATACACACCCTTATTGGGGATATAGTGCCGGACTGGATTTTGAACGAAAAATCCTGGTCAAAAGAAATGCGGCGCAATTGCTGGAAAAAGAACTCAAAAAGAAATCCTGGAAAGCCGCACCCGTGATGTTTGCGGGGAATACCGATGTTTATCAGCCTGCAGAACGTAAATATGGCATTACCCGCGAGTGTTTGGAAGTTTTTTGGAAATACCGGCATCCGGTTGGGCTGATCACCAAAAACAGCCTCATCATGCGCGATCTGGACCTTTTACAGCAACTGGCTTCGGAGCAATTGGTGCAGGTAGCTATCAGTATCACTACTTTACAGGAAGAAACCCGGCAATTCCTGGAGCCGCGTACCGCAACGGTTGCACAACGACTCAAAACAGTGGAAATGCTCAGCAATGCCGGGATTCCGGTATTTGTGATGGCTGCGCCCATTATCCCCGGACTAAATGATCATGAAATCATTCCGATGGTCAAGGCAGTGGCCGAACGCGGCGCACTGGGCGTTGGCCATACCATAGTGCGATTGAATGGAGATGTAGGCATCATCTTTGAAGACTGGATCCGCAAAGCCATGCCCGACCGCGCCGATCGGGTGCTTAATCGGATCAGAGATACCCATGGCGGAAGCCTGGAAGAAAAACGCTTCGGTAAACGAATGCGCGGCGAAGGCAATATTGCCGATATTATCCATGCACAATTCCGGGTGGCCAAGGAAAAATTCCTGAAGGACAGAAAAATGCCTGGCTATAACCTGGATTTACACGATCATTTCAAATCTCCTCAGCTAAGGTTGTTTTGAAACGATGGGACGATGAACGATGGGGTGCTTGGCGTTAGTACATTCTCTTAAAAGCAATGTTTATCGTTCCATCGTCCATCGTTCATCGTCCA
>DLXL01000303.1:3628-4536 GCA_003448025.1 Saprospirales bacterium
TCGTCCATCGTCCCATCGTTCATCACCGTCGTAATCAAACAATCCACCAGCACCCGTACCGGAACGAACTGAATGGTGCCACCGATATAACCGGCATCTTCACCAAAGACATCCGTCTGAATTTTAGCCTTCCGGATCAATCCCTGGCCTGCAAACCATCGGTATCCTCTTGCGCCAATATTGGGGCCACTCACCGTTCCTTCAGAGGGATCCAGCTGAATCACACAATGGCGGCAGCGCTCCAGGGCCTCCACCTGAATTCGTTTTTTAAATGTACCTGCAATGATGGAATGGTCATTCGCTTTTTCTGAAAAAACGATCCGGCCCTCCAGCAGAATGGCATTTTCCTGCAGGGAAACGGAATACCGGCAATGCCAGTCGCCCAGGCCATAAGTGTCTCCATCTCCGCGCACAATTTTGGTTGCCTGAATATCTGCATCCTCCAGGAGAATCGTGAACGACTCCTGCCCCTTCATTGTGGCGGTGTAAAAGCAACAGAGCAAAATCAGCATTTGGCGCATTAAACCCCAAACGTCAAAACGAACCACATGTTTTATGAACCTGATTTTTACAGAACTTCAAACAGGTTTACCCATGATGTGCATCATTCCTGAGTCCCTGACAACCATTCACCTTTATGTGTTTAAAGACGAGTATGATTTGCCCATGAAGTGCCAATATCCAAAGCAAAAACCAAGTAATACCCACCTCTAACAAAATTAAAACTTGTTGACAGGGTAAAATTTGTGTTTGATGCATTTTTTTCAGAATTTTCGTTGTAAAAAAATCAAAGTCGCTTACATTAACCGCCGAAAGCTGAATTTTTCACCAAACAAAACTCTTGGTTATGCACTCAGCCCGTTTACAACCAACGGTACATGACTGATGATTTACGATATCCGATTAGC
>DLXL01000420.1:0-3385 GCA_003448025.1 Saprospirales bacterium
ATTGCGGCAACACCATAAAACGGCGTAGCCGTGACATTCCAGTAGCCCAAAGGGCGATATGATATTATTATTATAGTAGCAGAACGGCGTAGCCGTGACATTCCAGTAGCCCAAAGGGCGATATGATATGGTTATTATGGCAGAAGGGTGTAGCCGTGACATTTTGAAAATGCCACGGCTACGCCGTTCTGATAATTATCAACGTCAACTTGTATACATACCATGAACCTAAGAGGTCTAAAAACAATGTTAAAATCGTGAAAAAACTGAATAAAAGAAAATATTTTCTGTTTATCAATAAATTTTATTTGCAAAAGAGAAAAACAAACTTCACCTTTGCATCATCATTTCAAACAATTAATGATTTAGCTATGAAAACACCAGGCAAAAAAATCAGTCTTCCCACGATTTTACGGCACACCTTTATGGCACTAACGATTGCCTTTGGCTTTCTTGCCGTTTTGCAATTAAGTTCCTACCTGGGCATAAGTTCCGATGGCCCCTTTATCCGGGGATGGGTCACCACAGCTTCTGAACCAGGCCCGGAGCAAGTCCCGCCGGCATCGTCCGGAGAACAAATGAAACTGTATGAATTTGGCGACCGAAAGCTCGTAATGGTGGAGTTTTCGAACTTGTCGGCCTTGATGCAGATACGCTATCTTGGGTATATTTTCTTTCAGCTAATTCCCTGGCTGTTAGGCGTATATATCCTGTATCAAATGTTTGTTATTTTCCGGGATATGGATAGAGGAAAAATATTTCCTCAGGAAAATGTGCGCAGAATACGGCGCATGGCAACGGCTGTACTACTATTTCCCATATCCAATTATGTTTCAGGAACCTTCCTCTGGAATATTGTACTGACACAACGTGGGCAATCCAGTTCCATGCCGCTTTCCCCTCTGTTCTTAGAACCAGTTTTACAAGCCGGATTCATTGCATTAATACTGTTTTCTCTGGCAGAAGTATTTCGTTATGGGTCCCAACTTCAACAGGAACAGGATCTAACCATTTGATGCAAGCGTTTCCTTCACACATTCAATGTTATCAAACAATGAAAACAGAAAAAATTTTAATGATTTTGCGCGTGTTGGCCTGGGTAATACTGGTTGGGTATGCCATTAATTTTGCCAGCCAGCTTTTCACCTTTGGATGGAAGGTGTTTCATCCGGAAACATTTGGATCAACGGATGCAACACCCCCCCGGTCGGCCCAGGATGCGCTGTTGGTCTACATCCGGGTGATGTCTTTTATTCTGGTTCTGTCAGGTATGTATGTCTACCTATGGTATTCGGTAACCGGGCTGTTATCACGAATTAACCTGAACAATCCTTTTACAGCGGAAGTAGCTAAAAAATTGGAAGGAATCGCTTTTGTTTTATTCAATCTTTGGGTAGTATCGATGATTGGACATCAGGTGAATAAACGTATATCCTGGGATATAGATGCGTCGTATGATATAGTCCAGGTATCTACCGAATTCCTTCTCATTGCCGGAATTGTTTACATCATTTCTCAGGTCTACAAACACGGTGTAGCCCTTCAACAAGAACAAGACTTAACCATTTAAGCCATGCCAATCATCGTTAATGTAGATGTCATGATGGCCAAGCGAAAAATGTCGCTTACAGAACTGGCTTCTAAAGTAGACATCACCCTTGCCAACCTTTCCATCCTCAAAACAGGAAAAGCCAAAGCCATCCGGTTCAGTACGCTGGAAGCCATTTGTAATGCGCTGGACTGCCAGCCAGGAGATGTGCTGGAATATGTACCGGATGAAACGATGAACGATGGACGATGAAACGATTTGGCAACTATGTTTGCCTGTTGATTGTCTGTTACTGACACTATTAACCCACCTACATAATTACGCTATGAAACCATTTTTTTGTGCACTCCTCGTGCTCCTGTTAACCATTCCATCTCTGGCTCAAAAGCTTGAAGGCCCTGAATTTGAAACCCTCGACACCGCTTTTTCCACCGGAATACAAGGTTGGAGATCTAACAAACTTTACGAGTTTGCACCTGATGAGATGGTCAAACATTCGGGCCAAAGGTCTATGCGCATGAAGAGCATTGCCGGCAAACAATTCGGGGCCTTCTCTCAAATGGTGTCTATTCCTCCGGCATCCAGTTTGCGTAAATTCCGCATTTTAGGTTGGCTGAAACGTGATTCCGTAGAACGATTTGCCGGAATCTGGATCAATGTATTCGAAGGAAAAAACAGTTTATTCTTCGATAACATGCAACAAAAG
This sequence comes from Saprospirales bacterium, assembly GCA_003448025.1. Lineage (GTDB taxonomy): Bacteria > Bacteroidota > Bacteroidia > Chitinophagales > Saprospiraceae > M3007. The sequence goes on from DLXL01000420.1 coordinate 2,256, forward strand.
CAGCTAAACGGTACAGCCGACTGGCAAGAAATCAGCACAACGTTTTTTGTTGATGCTTCTGCCACTGACATGCAAATCGGAGGGTTGATGGTAGGCAGCGGACAAGTCTGGTTTGATGATTTTTCCCTGACGGAAATTCCCATCATTTCCGGAGATCTTCCGGACTCGTTGAAAACCTATTTGAATGAGGCGGCCGATTTAATCCAAAAAAATGCCTTGCACCGCGATCTGGTGGATTGGCCAAAAGAACGGGAGGTAATCATGTTGATGGCCTCTGGCGCCAGAAATTATGCTGATTGCTATCCCATGATCCGGCACTTGCTGAGTAAACTAGGCGACCATCACAGCTTCCTGATGGATGCGTCCAAAAGCGAAGAATGGAGCAACCCTGATCCGGAGGCTTATAAAAAGATGCCACTAACCACCGGACTTACCCTGGACGACAATATTGCTTACCTCCAAATGCCCTCTGTGAGCAGTGGCGACGACAAAACCAATACCTATTTTGCCGACATGCTGCATAACCTGATTGACTCGCTGGATCAATCCAATCCTGTTGGTTGGATACTGGACCTGAGAGGCAACAGTGGCGGCAATTGCTGGCCCATGCTGGCAGGTATCGGGCCAGTTTTGGGTGAGGGCAAATGTGGCTATTTTATGGAATTGGGTGGTAAAACATCCGGCGCCTGGTTTTATAAAAACGGAAAATCCGGCATAGGGAAAAACAAAATCACTTCGGTGAGCCGAAAACCCTATAAACTGAAACGAAAAAATCCGCCTGTTGCTGTACTGACTGGCAAATACACGGGTAGTTCAGGGGAGGTGGTCACCGTAGCATTTCGGCAACGCCCCAATACACGCAGTTTTGGAAGTCCTACGGCAGGTCTTTCCACTGGTAATCAAAATTTCAGGCTACAAGACGGCGCTCAGATTTTCCTTACGACAACCGTATATGCTGACAGAACCAAAGAGACCTACGGTGCACAAATCAAACCGGATCAGGAAGTTCAGGAAAGTAAAGATGGCCAGGACCCCGTGGTTGAAGCAGCTATAAAATGGCTGTTGGGGAGCGAGGGACGATGATACGATGGACGATGGACGATGGACGATGATACGATGAACGATGGACG
>DLXL01000420.1:3577-9520 GCA_003448025.1 Saprospirales bacterium
GTATCATCGTCCATCGTTCATCGTCTTTACACGTCTATTCTTGCATACTTAGCATTGGCTTCAATAAAGGCGCGACGTGGAGGAACCTCATCGCCCATAAGCATGGAGAACATCCGATCTGCCTCTGCAGCATCATCAATCGTAGCAATTTTAAGAATACGGTTGATAGGATCCATGGTGGTTTCCCACAATTGTTCTGCGTTCATTTCACCCAAACCTTTGTATCGCTGCACTTTTACGGAATCGTCGTCTTCCCGGCCTCCGCCAAACTCAATCTGGGCTTCTTTGCGCTGCTTATCGTTCCAGGCATAACGCTGGTTTTTTCCCTTTTTAACGAGGTAAAGCGGGGGTTGAGCAATATAAATATGCCCTTTTTCAATCAATTCGCGCATGTAGCGGAAAAAGAAGGTCAGGATCAGCGTGGTAATGTGAGATCCGTCAATATCGGCGTCACACATGATCACGACCTTGTGGTAACGCAGTTTTTCGGTATTAAGCACCCGTTGTCCTTCATCGTTTTCCTGAACACTTACACCCAGCGCGGTGAAAATATTTTTGATCTCTTCGTTTTCGTAGATCTTGTGCTCGAGGGCTTTTTCTACGTTCAGAATCTTACCCCGAAGCGGCAGAATAGCCTGTGTATGACGATCGCGACCCTGTTTGGCCGTACCACCTGCCGAGTCACCTTCGACCAGGAATATTTCACATTCTTCCGGGCTTCGGCTGGCACAGTCTGCCAGTTTGCCAGGCAGACCACCGCCAGTTAAGGCGCCTTTTCGCTGAACCATTTCCCGTGCTTTGCGGGCGGCATTACGTGCCGTTGCGGCCAGGATCACTTTGTCAATAATCCTGCGGGAATGGCTAGGATTTTCCTCCAGGAAGATTTTCAGGGCATCTCCCACACACCGGCTCACAATGCCTGTTACTTCGGAGTTGCCAAGTTCACCCTTGGTTTGACCCTTGAATTGCGGCTCCTGCACCTTTACCGAAACAATGGCGGTAAGGCCCTCCATAAAGTCTTCACCGGAAATAGTGAAGTTGATTTTTTTGAAAAAGCCACCGTCTTCGCCGTATTTTTTGAACTCACGTGTCAATGCCCGACGGAAACCGCTCACGTGTGTGCCTCCATCTCGTGTGCTGATGTTGTTTACAAACGACACCACATTTTCGGAGTAGGAAGTATTGTACATCATAGCCACTTCTACATCCACACTATCTTCAATAGCGGTGATGTAGATTGGTTTGTCAATCAGCGGAGTTTTGGCCTCATCGAGGTATAGCACAAACTCCTGCAAACCACCTTCAGAATAGAATAGCTCCGTCTTGAACGTACCATCGTCATTTTTTTCACGCTCGTCCACCAGGGAAAGGCGAAGCCCTTTATTCAGGTATGACAATTCTCGCAAACGATGCGCCAGAATATCGAATTTGTACTCGTCTGTTTCAAAAATCTCTGTGTCTGGAAGGAAGGTTACGATGGTGCCGCGATAATCCGTATTTCCAATCATCCGGACATCATACTTCGGTTTGCCACGTTCGTACTCCTGCTCAAATTGTTTACCTTCACGGTGTACCTCAGCGCGCAGGTAAGACGACAAGGCGTTCACACAGGAAACACCTACCCCGTGCAGACCGCCGGAAACTTTATAGGAATCCTTGTCGAATTTACCACCGGCGTGCAGAACCGTCAAAACCACCTCAAGGGCAGATTTTTGGAGCTTTTCATGCATGCCGGTAGGAATACCCCGGCCGTTGTCTTTTACAGTGATGCTGTTGTTGGGGTGGATAGTCACCCAAATATCGGTGCAATGCCCGGCCAGGTGTTCGTCGATGGAATTATCCACGACCTCCCAAACCAGGTGGTGCAGGCCTTTGATATCGGTACTTCCGATGTACATCCCCGGGCGTTTGCGCACCGCCTCGAGGCCTTCGAGGGCGGTGATACTACTGGCGCCATAATCGTTTGAGGAAGCAGGGTTTTGCTGGGGGTTGAGAACTTGATCTTCTGTCATGCGGTTCGAAATCCTTAACTACTGGAACTTAAAAAATGTGTGCAAAGATACGGTAAATTAATGGCTAAAAGAAGTTAAAAAGTTCCGTTTTTTTAATAAATCCAAAGCATTACAAACTATTGATTATCAATCATTTAAAATAAAAAATAAAAGAAATTTCAATCCTCGTCCCAAAGCTTCATCTGTTTCAACCTTTCAACAATCTCCGTCTTGGGATCATGCCAAACCCCCTGAATACCCAGGGCGCTGGCTGCATCTACATTCTCGGGTAAATCATCGAAAAAAATGGACTCCTCTGGTTTTAGCTCAGCGTCAGCAAGCAGGTACTCATAGATCTCCCTTGTAGGCTTACGCAGGCGTATAAGGTGAGAGAAATAGACCCCATCAAAGTAAAGGGATTCATAGTCGCGAAGCCCGTATTTTCGATCCATATAATCGGCAACCCAGTTTTCATGCATTGGGTTAATATTACTCAACAGAAAAACCTGGTGTTTTTTGCGAAGTTCCAGAAGCATATGGAGCCGATGGCTAGGAAAATCCAGGAAGATGCTGTTCCAGGCATCCATAATCTGGTCATGGGTTGCACCGGTAGATTCGGCAATTTTGGCCACGAATTCTTCGGTACTCATACCGCCGGTTTCGTAGAGTTCGAACACCCGCTCCCGCAAGAGTTGCACTTTGGCCGCTTCAAAAGTGGTTTCTCCGGCATATCGTTTCATTTCCCGCTCAAAAGATGGCAAATCAAGGTCGAACAGAACATTGCCAAAATCAAAGATGAGATTCATATTGTGGGTTGATTTTGAAGGGCGAAGATGGTGGGTTTCGCGCAGGTTTCGAACAGATTTCACACAGATTTGTGCGAAACCCGTCCGAAACCAAAAATCTCCGTAAATCCTTTCTCCATCATCACTCCCGGATTTTCAATCTCTTTTACGACCTTCGCCCGCAAACTTATAATTGTCTGTTCGCATGGCAAAAAAAACTACTTCGGGTTCAAAAAAAGAAACAGTTCCACAAACTGACAACACCGAAAAATGGCTGCCCTGGTTACTGGCTGCCCTGGGATTCATTTTATTTAGTACCGGATTCAGTAATGAAATGGTTGGGATAGACGACCATACCGCCACGGTTGACAATCCGGCTGTAAAAGACTTCCTGATCTTCAACGGGTTTAATCTTGGCATGTTTGCGCCACTCACCTGGATCGGGTATCAAATTGCCTATATCCTGGGAAAAGAAAGCCCTAACTGGTATCACTTCCTTTCGGCGCTGGTACATATGGTCAATGTATTACTGGTATTTCGTCTGTTCCGAAAACTTGATGCAAACCTGGCCGTTTCTGCCATAGCAGCCTTGTTTTTTGCTATTCACCCGCTACAGGTGGAGTCTGTGGCATGGATTGCCGGATTTAGTACGCCGCTGTTTTCCATGTTCAGCCTCCTGGCAATGAACTATTACCTCAAACACACTGCCACAGAAAACGGCTCATGGGGTAAGAACTACTGGCTTTCCATCGTGATGTTCCTGCTGGCCTGTCTGGCTAAATCAGCTGCAGTTACGCTACCATTAACCTTATTGGTGCTCGATCTTTGGAAAAAACGTGGCTTTAACACGAAAACGTTGCTCGAAAAGGCCCCGTATTTTGCCATTTCTTTAGCCTTCGGCGCACTCACCTTGTATTCCCGACAATACGCCGGCCAACTCAATCAACCGGCTGACTTCACCTTGCTGGACCGTGGTTTAATGGCCTGCCACACCATATTGTTCTACTGGAAAAAAATACTGTTCCCCACCGGACTCAGTATCTGGTATCCCTTTGAAAAGATAAATGGCGCCTGGAGCTGGGATTACTATGCTGCTCCGGCTATTTTGGCTGCGCTGTTGTTTGGCGCCTGGAAAAGTCGGAACGTCATGCCCCTGCTCTGGATTGGTGCATTATTCTACCTCTCCAATATTATTCTGGCCCTTCCCTGGTCCACCTTCGGCACATTTGAGTTGCGCTCGGATCGGTATAACTACCTGGCAATGCTCGGCATTTTTGCCATACTGGCTTCCCTCCCTGATTTCATAAAAGAAAAACGCCCAAATTGGACCGGCGCCACCTGGGCCATCCTGCTCGGCATGGCTTTTATTTGGCTGGTGGCCTCCGCATTACGTATCCGGGATTGGAAAAATACCACTACGCTGATTGACAAAGCTATTGCTGCTACGGGTGATAACTTTGGCAAAGCCTACTATTGGCGCGGCATGGCTTATGGCAAAGCATCTGATGCCCAAAAAGCCATTCAGGATTTCAGCAAAGCCATTCAGATCAATCCGCAACTTTATGAGGCTTACAAATTCCGGGGAAACATCTTTGGGATGATGAAAAACTATGAGTCGTCTATTAGCGACCTCAGTGTTTTTCTGGAAAAATACCCAACTGAAGTACCTGAACTTTATAACCGCGGACTTTCCTACGTCAATCTCGACAAAAACCAGGAGGCTATTGCAGATTTCAACAGGGCCATTGAACTGGATACCACCTTTGCCAGGGTTTATCGCGCCCGCGGCAACTGCTACCTCCGCATTGGCGATACCATCAGAGGCAATGCCGATCTGGCCAGGTGGGAGCGTATGAATAAGTGACGGTTGACGGTAGACGGTGGACGGCTTACGGTGGACGGCCTACGGTTGACGGCTTACGGTAGACGGCCTACGGTTGACGGCCTACGGTGGAAGGCGCGTGGGTAGCTAGACTAATGTCCACCGTCATTAAAACATCCCTACAAACTGATCAAACAAATACCGTGCATCGTGCGGGCCGGGGCTGGCTTCCGGGTGATATTGCACGCTGAAGGCAGGACTGTTTTTCAGTCGGATGCCTTCAATGGTATTATCGTTCAGGTTGAGGTGGGTGGCTTCTACAATGCTGGGCGAATCATACACGGCTTGTTCTACCACGCCAAAACCGTGGTTTTGGCTGGTAATTTCGCTCAGGCCGGTAACCAGGTTTTTCACCGGATGGTTCAACCCGCGGTGACCGTGGTGCAATTTATAAGTAGGAATGCCGGCAGCCAGGGCCAGGAGTTGTTGCCCCAAACAAATGCCGAACATGGGTTTGCCGCTGGCCAGCATTTTTTTGGCCGTTTCTACCGCATAAGGCATGGAAGCCGGGTCGCCGGGACCATTAGAGAGGAAAAATCCGTTGGGGTTCCACTTGTTGACCGTTTCAAAATCTGTTTTAGCCGGGAAAACCTGCAAATAACAATCACGCTGATCAAAGCAGCGCAGGATGTTCTTTTTTACCCCGTAATCCATCACAGCTACCCGGAACTTTGCCTCCGGATTGCCGATGAAATAAGGCTCTTTAGTGCTCACAGAGCTGGAAAGTTCCAGACCTTCCATGCTCGGGGTAGCTGCCAGGCGACGCGCGAGTTCCTCCAAATCATCAATTTCAGAGGAAATGATGCAGTTCTGGGCGCCGCGTTCGCGGATATGCTGTACAATGGCGCGGGTATCCAGATCATGAATAGCTACCAAATTTTCCTTTTCAAAATAATCCTGAATGGTTCGGTGGGCATTCAGTCGACTATAAGGCACATTGAAATTGCGACAAATAAAACCGGCAATCTTGATGCTGTTGCTCTCGATTTCTTCGTCGTGAATGCCATAATTACCAATATGTACATTGGTGGCCACTAAAATCTGGCCTGTATAGGAGGGATCCGTAAAAATTTCCTGATAGCCGGTCATGCCTGTGTTGAAGCAGATTTCGCCGGTAGTAGTACCGATTTTACCTGCAGCTTTGCCGCGGAAAAAGGTGCCGTCTTCGAGGAGGAGAATTGCGTTTGCCATTGATATGATTTGGGGCGCAAAGGTCGGAAAAGAAAAAGGAATTCAAGGAAGAAAATCGAGTGTTTGAGTATTTTAGTGTTTGGGTGTTTTAGTG
>DLXL01000420.1:9690-10961 GCA_003448025.1 Saprospirales bacterium
GGGTGTTTTAGTGTTTGGGTGTTTAAGTGTTTGAGTTGGCGTTCGGCTGGGCAGGATGGTTTAGGTTTTCAAAACCTACGAGGTGTCAGGCCTTTTACCTCCCAATGTTAAGTTTTTGCCGGTTTAGCAAACTTAATATTAAGATATTGTAAAGTTATCGAGGTTTGCGTGCTCAAATACATGCCTGATTCCATGAAAAAGAAACTACAATTACATATGCAGGATTCGCGGCTTGCCACTAATAAAGAATGGGTTGCTTTGCAAAAGGGCCTTCAAGCGGCAAAAAGGAAGTGTGACAAGGCTAAGTCTGACAAAGAAAAAACCAAAACGGATTATAAAAATGAAGCAGAAACCGGAGGTAAAAAAGATTCGGATCATCTGATGCTACTGCATACCCGTTATCATCAGGCAAAAGCCATGCACCAATTCCATAAACTGGATGTCAAACTGGCCGAATACCAGCAAAAAAAGTGGCTGGAAAAATATGCGGATTCCATAAAAGACCAGCCAGCCCTGCTTATGATCGACCCTAAAAAAAAGACCTCCCCAAAAAAGGTGGAAGCAACAGGCGCTAAAAAAGCGCCAAAATCTGTATCCAAACCTGTTAAAAAGGGTGAATAGAGAGAAACGTGTGAAAAATTCCATTCCAGGCAGATTGGCGTTCGCGCTAATCTGCTTTTTTTGTGCCTTATGATAACAGTGGTTCCCAATAGCTTTGAGACATTGCAGGCCTTGCTTGACCAGGCAGTAAAACGGTTTAATACTCCTGCGTTTATTGCAGATGATCCGATTTCCATACCGCACAGATTTCCTAAGAAGCAGGACAAGGAGATTATGGGTTTTTGGGCGGCTACACTGGCATGGGGCCAACGAAAAACCATCATCCAAAGCGCCAATCGGCTGGCAACTCTGATGGATGAGGCGCCTTATGATTTTATCCTGAATCACACAGAGGAGGACAGGGCCCGCTTTGAAGGATTTAAACACCGCACCTTCCAGGCAACGGATACACTTTGGTTCCTGGAATTTTTACAGCAATTTTATCGCCATAACCTCTCTCTTGAAACCGCATTTGCCCGGCATCTCTCTCCAACAGATGAAACAGTAGCGAAGGCTCTGACCGGGTTTCATCATGATTTTTTTAATTCCCCCTACGCGCCGGAACGCACCCGCAAGCACGTGGCCACTCCGGAACGAGGCAGCACCTGCAAACGGCTCAATATGTTCCTCCGTTGGATGGTTCGGAAAGATTCTTCAGGAGTGGATTTCGG
>DLXL01000420.1:11239-11411 GCA_003448025.1 Saprospirales bacterium
GGCTGTTCTGGAGCTTACTGCCAGGGTGCGCGAATTTGATCCGGGGGATCCGGTAAAATACGATTTCGCGCTCTTCAGCATGGGGTTGGAACGCGGGAGGAACGCGGATAGGGGTTTGGAACGCGGATGACGCGGGGGACACGGATTAGGGTTTGGAACGCGGATGACGCGG
>DLXL01000584.1 GCA_003448025.1 Saprospirales bacterium
TGATCTTTCGTTCTTGGAGGCCGACGGCGACGGTTTCCGCGTGTGCGCGGGCGACTGCTCAGACGATTACCCCTCTATTTTCCCCGGCGCTGCAGAACTCTGTGATGGCATGGACAACGATTTCGACGGCGCCATTCCAGCCTCCGAGCTTGACGCCGACGGCGATGGATTCCGCGTGTGCGTAGGTGATTGCTCAGACGATAACCCCGCTATATACCCCGGTGCAGCAGAAATACCTAACAACGGCATAGATGAAGACTGCGATGGGCTGGACCTGGTTTCCGGGTTACAAAATCTTGCACTGGAATGGGGCATACATGTAACCCCCAATCCATTTCAAAACAAGCTACTCATCTCCCAGTCAGGGGCTGTCAGCGGACTTAGATATCATTTGATCAATGCTTTGGGTCAGGTACAGTTGAGCGGAAATATACACCATACCGAAACGGAACTCAGCACTACAAACCTGCCGGCTGGCACCTATTTCCTTATCCTCCAGCATCCCACAGACAACCGTATTTGGAGTGTCAGGGTGATAAAGGATTTGTAGTCTCATTTCTCGCTACAACCATGAGTCATCCCGATTTTTTTTTGGGGTGGCTCATGGTTATACCACGAACCAAAAATTCCCGAACTTCGCCCTACAAACCACCGCCATGCCCGCACCAGATTTTTCTCAAATAAAATTTGATCCAACCATCCGGCCAGGATTGAATGCCGAACCTCAAGCACCGACTGCCGAACGGCGATATGTGGCCGGTATGCCCCCTTTTTTAGGAGGACCGTACTCCACTATGTACGTTACCCAGCCCTGGACCATCCGGCAATATGCAGGATTTTCCACGGCAGAAGAAAGCAATGCCTTTTACCGCAGAAACCTGGCGGCCGGGCAAAAAGGCTTATCCGTAGCTTTTGATCTGGCTACCCACCGGGGTTACGACTCGGATCATCCACGCGTAGTAGGGGATGTAGGCAAGGCAGGGGTAGCCATTGATTCGGTGGAAGACATGAAAGTGCTGTTTGATCAGATTCCGTTGGGGGAAATGTCGGTTTCCATGACCATGAATGGCGCCGTGATCCCCATTATGGCATTTTACATTGTTGCAGCCGAAGAACAGGGCGTTTCGCCGGATAAGCTATCCGGCACCATCCAGAACGACATCCTGAAGGAGTTCATGGTGCGCAACACCTACATCTATCCGCCCGGACCAAGCATGCGTATCATCAGCGATATTTTTGCCTATTGCGCCGGGAATATGCCTAAATTCAACTCCATTTCCATCTCCGGCTACCACATGCACGAGGCCGGTGCGCCTGCAGAGATAGAGTTGGCCTATACGCTGGCTGATGGACTGGAATATATCCGTGCAGGTATTGCCGCCGGCCTGAGTATTGACGATTTTGCCCCGCGACTTTCCTTTTTCTGGGGCATTGGGATGAACCATTTTACGGAAATTGCCAAGTTGCGCGCCGGGCGTCTGCTTTGGGCCAAACTGGTGCATCAGTTCTCGCCCAAAAGCAATAAATCCCTGATGTTGCGCACGCATTGTCAAACCTCGGGCTGGAGTCTCACGGAACAGGATCCCTTCAACAATGTTGCGCGAACTTGTATAGAAGCGATGTCGGCAGTGCTGGGCGGAACACAGAGTTTGCATACTAACTCTTTTGATGAGGCCATTGCCCTGCCCACCGATTTTTCAGCTAAAATTGCCCGTGATACGCAACTGTTTATTCAAAAAGAAAGTGATGTAACCCGCGCTATTGATCCATGGGCAGGCTCTTACCACGTAGAAAAACTGACCGAAGAACTGGTGGAAAAAGCCTGGGCGCTCATTCAGGAAGTGGAATCCCTGGGCGGCATGGCCAAGGCCATCGAGGAAGGTTTGCCCAAGCTCCGCATTGAAGAGGCGGCTGCCCGCAAACAAGCCCGGATTGACTCCGGCGAGGAAAAAATTGTAGGCGTAAACGTTTTCCAGACCACTGATCAGGCGCCTTTTGAGATCCTGGAGGTGGACAACACGGCCGTACGTGAAAGTCAGACCCGCAGATTACAGGACTTGCGCAATAATCGGGATGAAAAGGCCGTATCAGCTGCTTTGCTTGCCATTGAACAAGCTACGAAAGGCGGAGATAATTTGCTGGAGGCTGCCATTTCAGCAGCCAAGGTCCGGGCCTCACTGGGTGAAATTTCGGCAGCTATGGAAAAAGCTTTTGGCCGTTATGTTGCCACCACCAAAGCCGTTTCAGGTGTTTATGCTGCAAATATGAGTCATAACGAAGATTTTGAACGCGCCCGTGAGCTCGCCAATGAGTTTGCCGAATTGGAGGGCCGGCGCCCACGCATCATGGTAGCTAAATTGGGTCAGGATGGTCACGACCGTGGCGCCAAGGTTATTGCCACCGCCTTTGCTGATCTTGGCTTTGACGTAGATATTGGACCGTTATTCCAAACCCCGGCCGAAGCGGCACGTCAAGCCGTGGAAAATGATGTACACATCCTGGGTATCTCCTCCCTGGCAGCCGGCCACAAAACACTGGTACCTCAAACCATTACCGAACTGGAAAAACTCGGACGAGGCGATATCCTGGTGGTTGTAGGTGGCGTTATTCCTCAGCAAGACTATGAATTCCTCCGACAGTCCGGGGCAGCAGCCATTTTCGGCCCTGGTACGGTGGTAGCAAAGGCAGCGCAGGAATTGCTGGAGGTATTAATGGGGTGAAGAACGCGGATGAGAACGCGGATTT
>DLXL01000285.1:0-8361 GCA_003448025.1 Saprospirales bacterium
CCTCTGATCAGGAAACTAAACTGGAAGGAAGTTTTTGGCGTAAACTTCTTCTATGCCAATCAACCGTCAAGAGATCCTGATGTTGAAGGGGCCCTACCCTATTGGGAAGTCAATTGGGGGTTCGAAAATATTGGCATAAAAGCTATTCGACCGCTAAGGGTAGATATTGCTTTTGGCTTTTTTGGAACTGACTTTTATCGCTCAGGAATCGTTCTGGGAATAAATCTTTAACAATATAAAAAAAAATTTCATCTATTTTGCGGTAGCGATTCAAATTGGAACGGTTCTTGAATACACAGGAACGGATCGTCACATGCTTAATCCCTTACATTTGTTGCGGTTCCCTGTATTATAATCCGATTACAATCATTTTATTCGAGAACTGCCATGACTTCTGTCCCAAAAGCTGCAGTTCAAGACACGTATGTCTTTGCAGCACAACCGATTACACCTCAGAAACAAACCAAAGAAATCTTTTCAAAATCAAAGGCTATACACAGTGAGGTAGTGTTTGGATCTCCTACTATGAACTGCAATGGAACCGGAATTTGCAGGATATCTTCTTTGCATTCGGTTCGGCCGGAAGCTAACATTAGCTCCTGTCAAAAAACAGTTGCACAGATCGTTCCAGGTGATTATGGAAATATCACCCTGTTTTTTCACAGATCCATGCTTTGCATCAACCTGTTTCGAAAGCACTTCTACAAAGGCATGCTGGAAATGCATGAACCATGTGTTATCCCTGCAGATTTATTGGAAAGACTGAATATCCAAACTCGGGTAATTCTGCCGGGGAAATATGCCATTACAGAGCACGATGGTATGTTTCGATTAGTATTGGATTGTCAATAATAACTACCCTAGTGTTTACATGCCGGTAAGGTTTGTATGTCGCAGACACATACAAACCTTACTTTATTTTAACTTATACCATACTTGCACTTTACATAGCTCATTGATTAACAACAACTTAATCAACACTTAACTGGCAAACCTTCATTGCCCGGTTTTTAGCGTTCTACTTTTGCCTTCGGAAAACAAGTGTCAAAAGCAAGATTTGGCTTTTTGGTTTCTACATCTGGATGCATCATTCGCATCAACCGTTTTCAACACCAAACATTTCTATCTATGAAGGTACATTACCTATCCTTCAAGGGTCTTGTCATGACCCTTGTACTTGCCTTATTGTCTTTCTCCAGTTTGCTTGGTCAACAAGTTACTGGAAGAGTGACAGACTCTGAGACGAATGAATTGCTTCCTGGCGCCAACATTATCGTCAAAAACGGTGGCAGAGGCACAACAACAGACGGCGATGGCAAATATGCGCTGACTGCTCGCGCCGGTGAAGAGTTGGTAGTTTCACTGGTTGGCTATGCTCCTCAAACAGTTACAGTTGGAGCATCTACAACCATTGATTTTGCATTGGTTCCTGATAACCAACTTAATGAAGTAATTGTTACCGCCCTAGGCATCAGCAGAGAAAAGAAATCTTTGGGATATGCTGCTCAGGAGGTAAAGGGAGATGATTTGGTGAAAGCAAGAGAAACCAATATTATCAATTCCTTGTCTGGCAAAGTTGCCGGTTTGACCATTGTTGGCAATCCTTCCGGTATTGGATCATCTTCCAGAATAACCATTCGGGGTGAGCGTTCGCTGAATATAAACAGAAATCAACCTTTGTTTGTAGTAGATGGTGTTCCTATCTCTAATGAATTTAGAGGCAATTCTGGTAATTCATTTCAGGACGCTGATTATGGAAATGGTGCAGGTTTTGTAAATCCAGATGATGTTGAAACGATAACGGTATTGAAAGGCGCAAGCGCTGCTGCTCTTTATGGATCCCGTGCAAACAACGGTGTTATTGTGATTACGACAAAATCCGGTAAAGGCACCAAAGGAATTGGTGTTTCTGTAAATTCCACTGTAACATTTGAAGATGTATTACGCCTTCCTGAATACCAGAACCAGTATGGCCAGGGGCTGGGCGGAAATTTCGAATTTAAGGATGGCAATGGTGGCGGAACCGCAGACGGTGTTGATGAAAGCTGGGGACCTGCATTCAATGGTCAGTTGATCCCACAGTTTGATTCTCCTACCTCTAACGGATACCGTGGCGGTGATGTGGGTAATCTTTTTACCTCCATTGGTCCCGTAAATCTTGCCCAGCAACTCGCAACACGTGGTAATATCACCGCAACACCTTGGGTGGCACGTCCGGATAATATCCGTGATTTCTTTGAAACCGGAGTCACGCAAACGCACAATGTTGCGCTAACCGGTAGTAATAGTAATGGAGATTTCCGTCTGTCATATACATGGCTGGATCAGGTAGGCACCGTGCCTAATACCGATTTGAAGCGCAATACCATTTCATTTTCAGGTGGTTATAACCTGAGTGATCGTTTACGGGTACGTACAGCTATCAACTACCTAACTAATACCAGTGCAAACCGTCCAAATCTAAGTTATGGTACCGAAAACATCATGTACCTCTTCAATTGCTGGTTGGGGCGTCAGGTAGATGTTTCAGCCATGAGAGATTACTGGCAGGCCGGACGTGAGGGTTTGAATCAATTTGGTTTTAACTATAACTACCACGATAATCCGTATTTCAACCTGTATGAAAACACAAATAGTCAGAATTTAGGACGTGTGTATGGTAATGCCTCTATTACATACGACTTTACAGATAATCTCAGCCTGATGCTACGTGCAGGTACGGATGCCAGCAATGAATTCCGTGCTCGTCGTCGTGCTTACAGCACACAACGTTTCCAGCGTGGCAGTTACCGGGAGGAAAGAATCGGTTTTACAGAGTTGAATACAGACTTTCTGTTGAGTTACAAAAAGAATCTTTCCAAAGACTTGGATATAAACCTTGGTGTTGGTGGAAACGCAATGCGCCAGGTTGGTCGTTTTTCTGATGTAATAGCACCTGAACTGGCTGTTCCAGGTATCTACACCCTTTCAAATTCCCGAGTCGCCCTGCAGAACTTAACCAATACGCCATTTACGGAGAAGCGCATCAATTCCTTGTATGCTACCGGTCAATTGGGCTTCCGCAACTTCTTGTACCTGGATCTTTCTGCACGTAATGACTGGTCAAGCACTCTGCCATCTGATTCCCGCAGCTATTTGTACTATGCTGCAAACGTAAGTGCAGTACTGACTGATGCTTTCCATATTAAATCTGATGTGTTGTCATTTGCTAAAATCCGTGCAGGTGTTGCACAGGTAGGTAATGATACAGACCCATATCAGTTGGAAACGATTTTTAATGCACAACAAGCTGTTTTAGGTGCTCCCTCTTACAGCGAATCCAGCGTATTGGTAAATGCAAACCTCAAGCCGGAAATCAGTACATCCTTTGAAACAGGCCTTGATCTGCGCTTCTTCCATAACCGTATGGGAATTGATTTTACTTATTACAATACCCAAAGTAAAAACCAGATCCTTCCAATTCCACTAACGAACACTTCCGGTTATAGCGCTCGTATTATCAACGCTGGTCTGATTGAAAACCAGGGTATTGAATTGACCTTCAATGCTACTCCTATCCGTAAAAGGAACTTTAGCTGGGATGTTTCATTGAATTTTTCCCGCAACCGCAGCGAAGTAAAAGAGTTGTTCCAGGATCCGGAATCAGGTCAGGAAGTAACCAACTATGTTATGGCTTCCCGTTACGTAACCGTAGAAGCCCGTGTCGGAGAGCAAATGGGCAACATGTACGGAATTGGTTATCAGCGTGTAAGCAGCGACCCATCCAGTCAATATTACGATCCAACCGGTCAGTTTGTGGGTCAGGTTGTATACAACAGCCAGGGCAAGCCGATCCGTACTTCAAGCCGCATTTTATTGGGCAACTACAATCCCGATTGGCTGGGGGGTATTGGCAATACATTCACCTTCAAGGGTTTGTCGTTAGGTGTATTGTTTGATGTTCGTGTGGGTGGCGAAGTATACTCTCATACACAAACCGTAGGACGTGAAGGAGGTCAAATTATTGAAACGCTGGAAGGTCGTGCAAATGGTTACGATCTAAGCCTGGAAGGCAATGGTGTTGTAGGTGAAGGTGTTATTAAAAATGCCGATGGCACCTACAGCCCAAACACTGTAGAGCTCAGCGCACGTGAATGGCACACTACCTATACCCTGGGCCGTAGCCTGATTGAAGGGGTGATTTATGATGCTTCTTTTGCCAAGCTGAGAGAAGTTCGGCTTGGATATACATTGCCTAACCGTTTCTTGAAAGGTTCTTCTTTGAGAGATCTTAATGTAACGCTTGTAGGTCGCAATCTTGCTCTTTGGACGGAGGTTCCACACATAGACCCTGAAACCTCTTCTACATCTGGCGGCACTGTAATTCCTGGTGTTGAATCAGTAGCGCTCCCTTCCACGCGCAGCTGGGGTGTGAACCTCAGTTTCCGATTCTAATAGCAATACCTGACTGGAAGGCTTGTCCTTGCAGTCAGGTACCTCAAAAACCTCTACATTCACTTTAGCCATTTTTTCAATGAAACATATCAGCATAAAATTCCTGGCTGTAGCTGCACTGATCGCACTGGCATCAGGCTGCACCAAAGATTTCGATGAAATCAATAACAACCCAAATGCACCAACAGCAGTAAATTCTGGTTTATTGCTTCCGCAAATACAACGTGACGTAATGAACTCCCTGATGGGTGAAACCTGGGGGATTGGAAACATCGTGATCCAGCACACGGCAAAAAACCAATTCGTAAATGAAGACCGCTATCTCTGGGGTGAATTGAATGGTATCTGGAATAGTGTTTTTGACAACATGCGTGATGTTAAGATCATCATACAACAAAGTGAAGCAAACGGGGAAAACAACTACAAAGCCGTTGCCCTGATTATGAAAAGCTGGATGTTTTCTCTGGCCACAGACGCATATGGGGACATCCCTTATTCGGAAGCAATCAGCGCTAAAGAAGGTCAAAACTATCCGAAATATGACTCACAGGAGTCTATTTACAATGGCATTCTAGCGGATCTGAAAACAGCAAGCGACCTGCTGGGCACAAGTGGTGAAGTTGTAGCTGGTGACGTAATTTTCAAAGGTGATATCACAAAATGGAAAAAACTTGCCAATTCACTCCGTGTTCGTGCACTCCTTCGTATTTCCCGCAAGCGTGATGTAAGCGCTGATTTGCGTGCAATTGTAGATAATTTGGCCAATTATCCGGTGTTCGAGAGCAACGCTGACAATGCTTTATATTCTTATGCATCATCTGCTCCCGATCAATTCCCATTGTATTCTTCACGTATTGGATCATTTAACGAATTCCGTGCCAGCAAAACGCTTCTTGATACGTTGAAGAGTCTTGGTGATCCGCGCATGCAAATCTTCTTCCGTCCAACTCCGGATACAGAAAACGCTGCTAACCCGGTTTATGCAGGTATTCCAAACGGTCTCAATGATGTAGATGCACTCCAGTATAATGGCGGTCCACAGTTCCAATCTCGTATTGGAGCACTGTATTACGAACAAGCTATATCCAGCACCGGATTAACTATCGCTAAAGGCGTAATCATGACCTATGCAGAGCTCCAGTTTCTGCTTGCAGAAGCAGCCGAACGAGGCTTGGTTAGTGGCGACGCAAAAACCTATTATGAAAACGGTGTGAATGGCTCCTTTGCGTTCTATGGCCTGACAACGCCGGTAGATTATCTTCCTCGCACCAATGTTGCCTATGAAGGCAGCCAACAAGAGAAATTATCCAAAATTGGATTCCAAAAATGGATCTCGCTTTATTTCCAGGGTATGGAAGCATGGTATGACTGGCGGCGTACCGGAATTCCTGCATTGGTTCCTGGCATCTCCAACCAGAACAACAATTTGATCCCTGTTCGTTTCCGCTATCCAATTATTGAGCAATCTTTAAACGAGGCAAGTTACAAGGAAGCCGTTCAAAGACAGGGACCGGATGATCTAAACTCCAAAATGTGGTACCTGAACTAACTTTTAGAGTATAATACGTACCATCATTATCTTCATACAACAATGGGTTTTCAGTTTAAGAGGAAAATGGCGCAATGCCGTTTTCCTCTCTATTTCTTATTACATCAAACGTCAATTATGATTTCCAAATCAAATATTGCTCTCATATTATCCGCTTTCCGTGAGCGAGGACATGAGGAATACCATGGCGAACCTGTGAGCCAGCTTGAACACGCTATTCAAGCTGCCGAATTAGCTAGGATCAAATTTCCGGATGACCCGGAGTTTATTATAGCTGCATTCTTACACGATTTTGGCCACTTGTGTGAGTCGTCCAACGGCGATATGGATGGTTTTGGGAAATGGGACCATGAAGCCATCGGGGCACAACAACTCAAATCGCTTGGGCTATCCCCAAAAATTACCAGTTTGGTGGCCAATCATGTAATGGCAAAACGATACTTAGTCAGCACCGATCCCTTATACTTTGCCGGTTTATCGGAGGCAAGTAAAATCACACTTGAAAAGCAGGGTGGATTGCTTACGCCTGAAGAACAAAGTGACTTTGAAGCAGACCCTCTTTTTCATCTCCATATTTCTCTTAGAAGAATAGATGAGCAAGCAAAAGCAACCGGATTGCCTGTAGATACACTGTGGGTAGAAACCCTCATCCACCAGTATTGTTGATATTGAACGCCTTTCAAGCACATGGTTTCTAGATTAAAGCAAAAGATTTTCCAAACCATTCACGGCGGTAATCTGGTTTACAACACCTGCTGGGAAGACCCCAGATGCGACAGAGCATTGATGAAATTTGACCAGAACAGCCGTATTGTTATGCTCACCTCTGCTGGTTGCAATGCGCTGGACTATCTTTTGGATAACCCTATAAGCATCGACTGTATTGATGTAAATCCCAGGCAAAACGCATTGCTTGAGCTTAAAACAAAAATCATTCAACATGCTGATTTTCATCTGCTCTTTGAATGGTTCGGTAAAGGGTATAGCGCAGAAGCCAATGCCCTGTTTAGAGAAGTGTTGGCGCCTGACCTTTCTGAATACAGCAAAAATTATTGGGAACGCAACCTTCATTTTTTCACTGGATCTAGGTGGCGAAAAAGTTTTTATTGGTTTGGTAGCGCCGGATCAGCGGCGTTTATGCTGCACAAACGGCTCGTTTCCAGGCCACATATCAAACAAAAATTAGAAGACTTGCTGGTGTGTTCTGACCTTTCTTTGCAACGTGATATCTATGAGCAATTGGAACCATTAGTACTAGATGGTTTTACGAGATGGCTGTTAAACCGGCATGTTTTTCAAAGCATGTTAGGTGTTCCGCAAATGCAACAGAACTTAGCTAAAGAGGGATATGCCGGAGGAATGGCGGGGTATATCCGGGAATGTTTAAGGAATGTGTTTGTGGAACAAAGCTTAACAGAAAACTATTTCTGGAAAGTTTATCTACAAGGGCATTATACGACCGACTGTTGTCCTAACTACTTGAAAGAAGAATATTTCCCGGTCCTACAAAAGAGCGTTCCGCGCATCAAAACGCACACCAGTACTTTAAGTGAGTATTTGAAGCAAAATCCAGGTACATATACGCATTTCATTTTGTTGGATCATCAAGACTGGATGGCTACCCATAACTTCCCTGCCCTGGAAGAAGAATGGCGACACCTTTTGCTAAACAGTGTCCCGGGCACCCAATTTTTGCTTCGATCGGCAGCACAAAGTGTAGATTTTATCCCCAAATTCGTCCATGAAAGGGTTGAATTTCAGTCGGCAGCAAATTTTCCTTCCCTGCCAATTGATCGTGTGGGGACCTATGTGACAACTTTAAAAGGCATTTTTAAATATTAACTGAAATGGACATCCTGCAAAAAAATGAATTGGCCTCTAAGCAACAGCAGACCATTAAGGGGTATTATAAATGGCATGCGAAACTTTACAAACTTACCCGTTGGACATTTTTGTTTGGCAGGAGGAGGTTAATCCATGCACTTGAGCTACCTATGTTTAGCGATCAAACAGTTTTAGAAGTGGGTTGCGGCACAGGATATAATCTATATATTTTATCCAGATTTTATCCTAACCTACAGGTAATTGGGTTAGACATCTCTATAGATATGTTGAAAATTGCCACTAAAAAATTAAGCAGATTTTCCCGGCGAGTACTTTTTTTAGAAAAATCCTATGATCCAGGCCCATGGCAACTACCTAAACTACCAGATACTATTTTGTTTTCCTATTGCCTGACGATGATCAATCCGGGATGGGAGGACGCCATACAACGAGCCTACTCAGATTTACCTGCGGGCGGTAAAATTGCCGATGTGGATTTTCACGGCACCCCATTCCAATGGTTTAAAAAGTGGATGGGATTTAATCATGTAGGC
>DLXL01000285.1:8481-10258 GCA_003448025.1 Saprospirales bacterium
AAGTGGATGGGATTTAATCATGTGCGTATGGAAGAACACCTATTGCCGGTGCTCCAGCAAAACTTCCAACTGGAAAGACTGGATATCTTAAAAGCATACGGAGGCCTTTGGACCTTTTTTTTATTTATTGGGAGGAAAAATGGTCCGGCTGAATCGAAACCGAATCCTACTATCCAAATTTTAGCGTAAGTGTGGCAAAAATGGATCTGCCAAATCCGTTTATGCCAGATCCATGCGTCCGGTAATCCTGATTAAGTAAATTTAGCATACTGAGTTGAAAAATTAAATAGGGTTCCCACTCATGCTCAACATGCAAGTTTATTAAATTCCATCCGGGGGTACCACCTTCAGGGATACGATTATCCTCCATATCACCCTTTGCCAGCCTGGTTTGTTTGGTCGCTGCCAAATATTCTACAGTAATATTGCCAAAATCAGGTTTGAATTGTAAAGCCAACCTGCCAAAAACGGGGGGAATACGTCTAACGGGTTCATTGCTGCTTAAATTCTGGCCGTAGGTATAGGTGATCGAAGCTGTCATATTTAATCGTCTGTTGACTAGGCACCGAGCCTCCGCTTCAATCCCTTGTATATAGGCTCTACCTGAATTCTCCTTCACATACAATGGGTAACCCTGTACCGTCTGGGTATCCTGTTTCACCCTGTTAATTAATTCTCTGAGCTCGTTTCGGTATACATAAGTAGCCACCTGAAGCTTGGAAGAATTCCACTTATACCCTATCTGATAATGGGTAGACTTTTCCGGCTGGAGGGAATAATTTGGCGTTTCAAACCTAAAATCGACGATTCCAAGGGTGCCCAGATCGTCAATATTTGGTGCGCGGAACGAAGTTTGTGCCGAAGCGAAAAGCATGGATTGCTTATCTAAAAAATATCCTGCCGAGCCATTCCACACCACGGCAGAGGGACTTAAGGACACATTTCCTACATCAACATCTGTCACTTTTACTGAAAAAGCGTTCCATCTGCCTCCTGCGCTAAACTCCCATTTAGGAAGTGTGAAAGAATGAATAGAAAAAAAGGCCAAACTGCTCATTTCAGACCCGTTCGGATATAAGCCGCGCTTCTCAACAATCGTACCCGTCAACAGATTCAAATCTTCTCTGGAGCTGTTCACCAAATCATGATAATAATCAACACCGGAACGAACTGACCAGCGCCCTAGCCGGTTATTACACTGGATGACTGTGCCTAAGGTTCTGACCTGATCCAGCTCATAACGCAACAGATCTGACCCATTCTTCCGGCTATCCCTGCCTTCTTTTGTTGTTTGCAGAGAAATCGTGGCGCTCCAGTTGCTCCAAATGCCATGCTCCAATTGATGTTCGATCTGGATGTAGCTTAAATTTCTTTTTTGCGGATCCATTTGGTTTAGCAGAAAATTTTCAAGCACCACCTTATGGTATACTGGAACCTCTCTTTGAGCAACCTGCTGGTGCAAAAGCGTGATCGACATTTTTTTTGTTAAAGCAAATTTGCCTTTAAAATCAAAATTTAACTCATGGCAACCACTCGGCGTTTGACGACCGGTGGTGTCTCCTCCAACCAAATCCCCAAATTTACGCCATGTCAAACCTCCGGTAAAGGCCGCTTTTTTACCGTTGAAAGTAAGTTTAGGTCGGAACGTCTGTTCCATTTGTTGAGTTGCCCAACGGGCAATGGCTTGGGCTTTCCACTGATGTTTTTGTTTAAAATCTAACCGCTCTGTGAACGCCTGAATGGTTCCACCCATGGCATCTGAGCCAATGGGGACTGA
>DLXL01000387.1:0-712 GCA_003448025.1 Saprospirales bacterium
ATCAACCCGGTGTTGATACAGCAAATCTATATAATCTGTTTGCAATCGTTTCAGAGATTGTTCCACAACTTCTCTGATGTGGGCCGGTTTGCTGTTAAATCCTGCCAGTTTGCCATCCTGAATATTAAAGCCAAATTTGCTGCACAGTATGATGTTTTTCCGGAAGGGTTTAATAGCCTCTCCTACCAAAATTTCGTTGGCAAAAGGCCCGTAAGCTTCGGCGGTATCAAAGAAGTTGACGCCCATATCGAAAGCCTTCCGAATCAAGTCGATCATGGACTTTTTATCTGGTATAAAAGTACGATTCCAGCTCATACCCATGCATCCAAGCCCAAGTGCAGACACTTTTAACTGGTGTTTTCCGGAACCCAGGATGCGTTGTGGCAGCTTGGTAGGTTTGCCCGGTTTGGCGGAATGACCGGTGAGTGATTCAAGGCTGGGTGTCATTCCTGCCGCAGAAGATGCCAGGAATGTGGACCCCAGGGCCAGGCCTGCTTTTAGAAAATTCCTGCGATGTTGATTTTCCATGATGTTTGAATATTGGGTGATGGAAAATAAGTACTAATTATAAGCGCAAAGGTCAGCCGGGCACACTATACCCTCCCAATGAAAATCAAACAGGGAGTTACGAAAATCAAACAATGGCTATACGCATTAGGTTGGTTTTCGCAAACCAGGCCAAATGATTCTCGTCCATCCATCAAGTATAGCC
>DLXL01000387.1:912-12126 GCA_003448025.1 Saprospirales bacterium
CCACTTGGATATTGGACATTGGATATTGCCTTACCCCCAATACCCTTGCCGGTCATCGGCAAAAACATCCGAAAAAATGGTGGCCTGCGGCAGTTCCAGGTAGGGATAAACCACTTTCGACAGATACAGCCCCTGCGCGTGCGCGCCGGTGATGATGCGCGGGGTTTGTTTGTTGGCCAAATGGGCCTCAAAATCCTGTACGCTCATACGGCCCACGCCAATTTCGAGCAGGCGCCCCACGATAATCCGGATCATGCCGGCCAAAAAACGATTGGCGCTGATTTGAAAACGGAGCCGTTCCCCGCGCTGATCCATCCATAAATGCGCCTCGCTCACCCGACAAATGGTGTGTTCATATTTGGCGGGCGACTTACACAGGGCATAATAGTCGTCGTACCCGGGCAACAAAGCCACCGCGGTTCGCATGGCCGTTATATCCAGGTTTAGGCCGGCATACATGGCGCTGCTGTTTTGCAAAAACGGGTCTTTGCGCAAATGGATGAAATAATCATACCGGCGCAGCACGGCATCGTACCGCGCGCTGGCCCGATCGTGCACCGGAATGATGGCAAAAACCACAATATCCGGCGGCAGGGCAAAATTGAGTTTCCTGAGCAATTCGTCCGGATCAGTCTCTGCCATATCGGCCTGAAAAAAATACTGACTGGCGTGCACACCTGTGTCGGTGCGACCGCAGCCAAGGATGGTGGTGGGCGTTTTCAATACTTTCAATAAGGCAGCTTCTATAACCTCCTGAATGGTGATCAGATTGGCCTGCCGCTGCCAGCCATGATAGTTTTGCCCGTTGTAGGCGATATGGAAAAAGAAACGTTTGATGATTTCGTTAGGTCAATAGATCATAATTGGTATTCCTGCCCCCATCCGCTGCTTTTTGCAAAATTCCTTTATTCATTAGGTCTTGAATGTCACGAAGGGCCGTGTCTGCTGAACATTTGGCGATTTTTGCCCATTTTGAGGTATTCAACTTGCCCTCAAATCCATCGAAAAGTTTGTTAAGCATGAGGCGCTGACGATCATTAAGGTTGGTATTCCTATGTTTATCCCAAAAATTCGCCTTGGTCAACACCTGAGCCAACATACTATCTGTATTTTGCAAAGCACTATTCAAACAATGTAAAAACCAAACCAGCCACTCGGTAATATCGAGGTCCCCTTTTTGAGTACTCTCCAAAATGGCATAATACCGATTTCGTTCTTTCCGGATTTGGGCCGACATGCTGTAAAACCGGCGAAATGGCCCTTCTGCTTTTGACAATTGCATATCTGCAATAGCTCGCGCAATCCGGCCATTTCCATCATCAAACGGATGGAGCGTAATAAACCACAAATGTGCAATAGCAGCTTTTATTACGGGGTCTAAAGAATCTTCGCGGTTAAACCATTGGATAAACACATCCATTTCTTTTTCCAAAACAGCAGCCGCAGGCGCCTGAAAATGCACCCGCTCCCGACCTATGCCGCCTGAAACCACCTCCATTGGGCCAGTAACGTCATTCCTCCAGCCAGCCACCATAATTTTATACATCCCACTTCGGCCGGTTGGAAATAATGCCGCGTGCCAATCAAAAAGCCGCTCTTTGGAAAGTGGTTGATTAGAATTTTTCGTTGCATCCATCATCACATCAACCACTCCGTCAATATACCGATCAGAGGGAGGCAACCCTGAAATATCCATGCCCAGACGGCGCGCGATGGAAGAACGTACCTGACCAGGATCCAGAAACTCACCTTCAATGTCATTAGATTTCAAGACATCCTGTGTTAAGGTTTCCAGTTCCGCATCCTGCTGCAGCCCAAATCCAAGCGTGATCATTTTACCTGAAAGTCGCCCTTGTAGGTGGCGAACCATCCCCAGTGGAGACAATACAGACGCTGGATCCCAGATAAACTTTGGCCAATCTGGTAATTGATGGATGTAAAGCATTCGCCGCAAAATATGCGGCAAATATACGAAATATTCGCCGCATATTTTGCGGCGAATAACCTTTTTTTTCGCCGCAACAGTAAATCCATAAGGCAGGCTTAGTGAGTCTGCTTTTCCGCATGCCCATCGGCAAATTGCACCACATACCATTGTCCGGCAAAAACCTCTCCGGGTGGTCCGGGCAACCGCCTGCCAAGCAGATCGAAATAGCCTGTGATGACCTGGTTTTGCCTGACTTCCGGTTCCAACACCGGGCTTGCCGCGCAGGCCGTAGCAGGGTCATTTACCTGAAATGGCGCCGAGCCCACCATTCCGTTGGCGTCGCCGGCCCAGAGTTGATAAACGCCCGGGAGGGTCACCTCAATGGATGCACTGCTTTCGCCCGTTGACCACGCGTATTGATCATACCCTGGAGGAGCCGTGAGCGTAAGCGCGCCGTTTTGCCAGGAGCACTGAATTTCCGGGCGCTGCAGATTTGCCAGGGGCAAATCCTGAAAATGCACCCGATAACTCATCACGGAATCCTGAAAAAAACCGGTTGCCAGTAGTGCACCGGCATCATTGACAAGCACAAAACTCGGAATGGGACGGAAGATCAGTCCGTAACTCAGCAAATGCAGTCGTGTTTCGGTGGTTTGGTGCCCGCCCATAGCCGGACTAAAAAAGCCTGGCTGATAGCGGTATTCCCAGACCTTGGTGGCGGTCCAGGTCAGGGTATCCAGCGCATATTCTACAGCCCTGGAAACGCGTGGAGGCGGCGAGACATTGGCATTATCAAACAGTGCCACGTTACCATTTGGCAGCCGGCGCACATCATGCTGACCACTGAACCCTGCATCATTGATAAAAGTGAACGAACTGCTTTTGCCGCCCAATTTCCATAATACAGCACCGGTTTGTCGATGAATTTTGTACACCGCATTCAGGTGCCGGAAAGAAAGCAGTAAATGACCATCAGAATCCTCCTCGATGGTATTTCCGTGGCAGTAGTCAAAGTTATTGGCATTGTATCCATAAAAAAAAGTATAGGATTCTGTGGGGTGAATAAAATCATTGCTGTTCCAGGAGAAGAGCAGGTTGTGGTCTTCATCAAACTCCTGAACTACAAAACCGATGGCGCGTGTATTAGGGCTGCCTGGAATGCCACTGAACACGAACGCACTCAAATCCATGATGCTGTCTTTCTCTCCGGCCACCAGATAGGTTTGATTGGAGGTTGGCAGAAAATCATGTATATCCGGCTGTACCCCCTGCACGGTTGTAAAGGAATCCAGGGGCTGAAAATTTTTGTCCAGCACATGATTACGAAAGGATAAAGGCCCTGCTGTTGACTTACCAAAAGTGTAAACTTCCTGCTTCGGATGGTATTTAAAATTGATCAGGTTCCGGGCATTTTGAGGCAAATACCACAGCAGATACCCTTGCGCATCCAGGATCACCAAAGGCAATACACTATTAGGGACGCCAAACCGGAATGGCGTTGCCAGGTAATAACCACTCACAGTACTGTCAAACACTTCAATAGCATACCCGGGCACACCGGTTGGTACGGGACGTTGAATTGGTTGGGCGGTAGCGAGGGTGGAAAAGAGGAGGAGGGAGCAGATTGTTCGTATCAACATACCAGTCGGATGAGTGTAGTGAGAACTATTAAATTAGATTTTGGAAGCACTGAAATCGTATATTTGACCTGTACAAAAGTAATGGATGTCCTGAATATGCTACTTTGCAGTCAAGTGGTAAATCATGTTGTTTTACACCCACGTCAACGAAGATAATGCCGTAGAACGCCAGGCAATGGCGGGTTCGCAGGCTTCGGAGTTGTTCGTCATAGCCGGAAGCGGAGAACGTGTGCTGGCTCTGCTGGATCATCCGAGCCTCAGTACAGTGTTTGTGGTAGACAATAACCGTGAGGCACTATACCTCTGCGCACTGAAAATAGCGGCGCTGAAGGCCCTGGATGTGCAAACCTACCTGCGTTTTATGGGCGTGCTGGAAACCTCCGCCAAAGAGCGCCTTCAATGCTTTGCCCAGCTGGCGCCGGAGCTGGCGGAAGAATGCCGTGAATACTGGGTTGGAAAGCAGGCTGATTTGGCTGTCGGAGTGTGCAATATTGGTCATTTTGAACAATTTTTGTCCAAAACCCGCCCCATACTCCGTTTTTTCCTGGGAAGAAATTTCTACCAGTGTCTGGAAAAACCACGCGCCGAATGGCAGCATTTTCCGCACCTGCGCTGGGCCATGGTGCGCTGGCTGTTTGCCCGGAGGTTTACTTACCGTTTGTTTGGGTTGCGCGATATGGCTTTCATTGGCAGGGGCGCAGATCTGGCGGCCATACCTGCAGCCATGCAGCAAAGTATGGAGGAAGACCGGGTGCAGCAATCCTGCCTGTTTCACCTGGTGATGAATGGTCATCTACGGGCCATGCCGCCTGAACACCAGCCGCCCTCCTTCCAGCCTGTAGTGCTGGAACGCATAAAGGAAGTGCTGGCCGGACGCCGGTTATGCATCCATTATGTTTTGGCCGACGCCCGTGAAGCGCTGGGTACCCTGCCATTCAAAGCGGGAGCGAGCCGTTTTTTTTCCTTATCCGACCTGTTGAGTTTTATGGATTGGACAGAAATGCAAAAACTGCTTCTGCAGATAGCACAATTGCCCAATGGGGAAAACAGGGCGGTTTTCCGGGCATTTGTGCGCAACCGACCGGACGGTGCAGCGCTTCAGGCATTGGGGCCGGCAGAAGACCTGAGTGCCGCGGAGAGAACCCATTTTTATCAGGTTTTTCAAATAGATTTGTCGCATGACCAAGCCTGAACGCGCTCCCTTTGTTGTTGCCGGTTTGAGGCGAAAAATGCGCATTTTATGGTCAGATTACGTCAATTTCATGGCATACCTGGCCTTTTTACTGATCAATATCACCCTGGGGCGTGTATTGCATCAGGCAGATAAACGCTGGAAAACCCGGTATCTTGAGCGTCTGATTGCATTTTTCGAAAAACTGGCTTAAGATGATCCTTTTTTGGACCCTTTTTGGTACAACAGGTCTGGCTTTTCTGGGCTGGCGATTCTGGCTCCCCCTACGCAACCCGGAACGGCAACCGCCGCCGGGCGACGGTTTTTTGTCGCCTGCCGACGGGTATGTGGTGTATGTAAGGCGCGTGGAGCGTGGCCAGATTCCAATTGCCATCAAACAACGGCGCGAGATTCCACTGGAGGAACTGGCAGCTTGTCCATCCCTACAAGGAGCATCCGGCTGGCTGATGGGAGTGTATATGACGGCCTTTTCAGTGCACCACAATCGGGTGCCGCTGAGCGGCGAAGTGCTGGAAATACAGCGGGTGAACGC
This sequence comes from Saprospirales bacterium, assembly GCA_003448025.1. Lineage (GTDB taxonomy): Bacteria > Bacteroidota > Bacteroidia > Chitinophagales > Saprospiraceae > M3007. Next base: position 6,204 of record DLXL01000387.1, read on the forward strand.
CGGAAAAAACCGCACCATGGCCCGTTTGTCTACCCGTCTGCTCAGCGGCAGGCAGCCATACGCGGAAGACTGCGATTATCTGATAGAAAACGATCGGGTAACCATGGTGGTAGCAACTGGTGGCAGTTATTATGCCCTCACGCAGATTGCCGACAAGTGGATCAGTTACATCATCAATACCTGTGTGCCCGGGCAATGGCTAGAGCGCGGAGCGCAGTACGGCCTGATCCGTTTTGGTTCGCAGGTGGATGTGTTCTTGCCCGATGGTTTGGGCTATCGGCCCGTGGCACGCGAAGGCACGTATGTGTATGCGGGGGAGACAATTTTGGCAGAAAAAACGCAATATGAGCCATAAAAACGACCCAAATGAGCCGCGATATGTGTTCAGCACAGCTACTGCGGCCGACAATGCCGACATTCTGGAGTTGTTGCGCCGGAGTCCGATCCGCATGGAGATGGATTACGTGATGGACCGGCAAAACAATTTTTTTCTGCTGCACGACTGGCTGCCGGAAACCAGGGTGTTGCTGGCGCGGGATGCTGCCACAGGCGAACTGCAGGGTTTTTTATCGCTCCTGAAACTGCGGGGATGTGTGGATGGCAGGGAGATTTCTTTTCAATACGTAACCGACCTGATCAAAGCGCCGGAAAACCGCAACGCCTTTCTGATGAAGCGGCTGTTGAACTACGGGTTTGTGCAATATTTTGATACTCCGCTCATATTTGGACTCATCAATGCCCGCAACAATCCGGCCCGGCGTTTCTCCACTTCTGTGCAGCTACAGTATCCGGGCGATGCAGTGCACACTTTTCATTACCTGGAAATGGCCCCTTTGTGGCGGCAACGGATCAACCGACGCTACACCTTAAGACAGGCTGAGGATCAGGCCACCATGGATCAGGCCATGGCTTTGATCAACCGGCATTACGGGCGCCACGCCCTGTTTCAGCCCTTGAATCGGGAGGAGTTGGCCAGGCAGTTGGAGGTTCTGCCAGGGTTTAGCGCCGCAGATGTGTGGTTGCTGGAGGAAAACGGGCAACTGCTTGGCTCCATGATTACCTATCGGCCTGATGACCTCAGTTCGCTTATTTTGATGCGCATGGACAGGTGGTCGCGGTTTTTATTCCGGCTTATTCGGGGTGTACACCGGATCACCGGTTTGCTTTTTGATCCGCCGGAGGAAGGTGGCCATATCCGTACCTTACAGGTGCGTTACCTGGCCGGGAATGAAGAAGTCCGGCGGGTATTGCTCAGGGCGGCTAACAATATGGCCTATGCGGAAAAGCGCCACTCCGTTTCCATGCTGGTTGATGCTGCCGATCCGTTAGAGCCTTCCAGTTGGGTAACCTACCGATACCAATCCCTCCTGTACGCCAACGGCAGAGACCGTGCCCTGGTAGCGCGTTTGAAAGAGGGATTGGTATGGATGGATGTGGTGTGGGGGTAGTAGGCTTACTCCCCGAAATGCATGCTCAAATAGAACAAACGAGGCGCACGGACACCCATTTCCAGATCGGTGTTGCGGTATTCGGTATCTGAGAGGCTGTTGCTTCGGGTTTGTTTTACCCATCCGAAGTAGTCGGCTTCCAGACCAACGCTAAATTCGTCCATAATGAAAAACTGCACCCCGGTGAAGCAGGATAAACCTGTCCACCAGGAACGGTAGAAGGATTCGGATTCGCGCAGGAGTATTTCCTGTTGTCCTTCCAAAATAGCCAGGTGGTCAACCTGCATGGGGCGGGTTTCCCATCCGGTCATCACATCGGCGCCGAAATAGATGCGCCATCTTTTCAGTGCATGCTGGCGTTCCAGGCCCAGAGCAAGGTCGTATTGCCGGGTGGTTCCGTTGAGCTGACGCTGGAAGAAGGTATCAGCAGAAACGCGTTCCGGGAATCGGTAATCGTATTTTTCCCGGGCGTGGCCAACCATGCCTCTAAGTGCGTATTGGTAAGGGTGTTTTTTAGTCAGGTTCACCTTACCCAGGCGATGGCGGTAGAGCAACTGAATGCCTCTTCCGGAATAAATATACGGGGATCCGTCTGCCGCAATTTCGTGCCGGTAGAGTCGGACGGGTTCGGTCAGGGAATCGGCTTGGGCGGTTTGGGCTGAGATAGTTTGGCAGAGGAGCGTGCTCCAGATCAAGGCCAGGAAGCGTTTGGTGTGCATGGCATAGGTAGTTTTACGTTTATTTATTAAAGTATAACTATAGTGACGAAAAAAGGTTTATGGATTGATAAAGGGGATTAAATGTGTTATTACTTAAAGCAATTAACTTTACCCCAAACTATCCCACGGCATGGATTGGTATTATAACTACAAAAAACGCCCGGCCCCAAAAGCCGCCCCGGGCGCTACCCGCAAAGAATATGGCGTAACCTGGTGGGGCCAGCAATGGCTGAAAGCACTTTCGCATATTGACTATTCCAACCGGCTTCCCAGAGGGAAAACGTATGCCAATAAAGGCCTGGCGCATGATCTGGTGCTGAAAGACAACGTCATTTCAGCCAAAGTAACCGGGTCCATGCCCAAACCCTATAAGGTTGATTTGGCCTTGACGCCGTTTAACGAAGATACCCGCCGAAAGCTGGTACAAATGGTGACCGACAACCCCTTGTTCCTATCCAAACTCCTCAACCGGGAATTGCCGACAGAGCTGTTCGAAGCACTCAGGAGCGAAGGGATTCAACTGTTCCCTACCCAATGGAAAGAGATAGAAGGGCGGTGTTCTTGCCCAGACTGGGCGGTTCCATGCAAACACATGGCTGCTGTGTTTTTCCTCATTGCCAACGAAATTGATAAAAACCCGTTTCTGGTTTTTGAGCTCCGCCAAGTGGATCTCCTGAAGGCACTGACGGAAGCCGGTTACACAGAAACGGAGCACGACTCCTTTGCTCCCGGAACCCTCGCTGCCTTGCAACAACCCAGCCGTGCAAACTTGCCTGATTGGCGCCCGGAGGAAGTACAACTGGCCGCGCCTGATTTTTCCCTGATTCCGGATTGCCGGGAACCCCTGCTGCAATTACTGTCAGACAAACCGGTGTTCTACCCGGAAGGAAACTTCAAAAAGGAGCTCGCTTCAGCGTACAAACACATAGCAACACCGACAAAGACGTCTAAAAACGACCTGTCAAAACAAGATCTGCTGGCCCTGCGCAACTGCGAGAAACCACTACTGCTGCTGGATGCTTCCAGTGGCCGACTGATTAGTGCTTCGCTGCTGGATACAGAGGATCAATCGGTGATGGACTTTGATGATATGAAAGACCTGATCCTTTTTCTGGACCGGTTGCCGGAATCGGAAGTGGCCACCAGCTCGTTGCATTTCAGGTGTTTGCACCTGGCCTGGCGATTGGCATCCACGCTGGCCCGGAAAAGCGCTTTTGTGCCGCAATTACTCCAAAATACCGGCGGCGCCTGCTATATCCGGTGGATACCGGCCCTGCTGAATGCCGAAGTGCGCAATGTTTGCGATCAAATGAAAGCCCTCGTACCACCCGGAATACTGGTGTATGTAGACGACGAGCAGGAGTATGAGCCCTCAGAACCTGACGCATTGAATGCCCTGCTGGCTTTGTTTTTAGGTCATTACGCTGAAACATACCGGTATTCCAGCTGGAAGTTTGACGAACGGCAAATCTGGTTTTTCTCCGGCCTTCCGGACTCCTTCGACCGGTTTGAGACCCGTGAATATCCCAAAAGTATCCACCTGTGGCTAAGTCGGTTTTTCATTGCCGAAAAAGCCATTGTGCCGGTGTTTGAAGTGCACCTGCAGGACGACGATTTTGAGGTGTCGGTGAGTATGGAAGACCGCCAGTCGGACTTCCAGGCGCCTGTGCCGCTGGACAAGGTTTTGTCGGATAAAAAACATGCCCGTCTGCGGCTCGACGCTTTACGGGACCTGACCATGGTGGCCGAGTTTTTCCCTGAATTGAACGAGGTGATTTCCTCCAATGGAAAAAGCAAACTGCTGTTCAACTCCCAGTCCTTTGCCAACGTTTTTTTCAAGGCACTGCCGGTGATTCGGCTGTTCGGTATTAGGGTATTGCTGCCCAAAGCCCTGGAAAAGGTATTCCGCCCGGCCATGTCTATGTCGCTCAATGCAGCTAATCAAGGTAAAATAAGCGGTACGGGCTTGCTGTCGTTTGCCAACATGATTGATTTTGAGTGGCAAATCGCCCTGGGTGACCAGCAGATGTCGCCCGAAGCATTTGCCCTACTAGTCAAAAAAATGCGCGGCATCGTACGCCTGGCCAACGGATATGTATTTTTGGACGAACAGGAAATAAGCTCATTGCTGCACAAAATGCAACACGAGCCGCGCCCTTCCGGGCCCAAACTGTTGCAAATAGCCTTGACAGGCGAGTACAGGAGCATGCCGGTACAACTCACAGATTCGGCCAGAGCCTTGATTGCAGAACTGCTCCGACCCGACGCGGCGCCGCTGCCGGCGGGCCTCCAGGCTACTTTGCGACCCTATCAGGTGCGCGGATATGAATGGCTGTACAAAAACACGCGGCTCGGACTGGGCAGCTTGATTGCCGACGATATGGGGTTGGGCAAAACCCTTCAAGTGATTGCCACCCTCCTGCGCCTCAAAGAAGAAGGCGCACTTGGCGCCGGCAAGCAGGCGCTGGTAGTGGTGCCTACCACCCTGCTTACCAACTGGACCAAAGAGATAACCCGCTTTGCGCCCGAACTGCAGGCCCGGGTGTACCACGGCGCCGCGAGGGTGCGCACGCTGCCCAAAGATGCCGATGTACTGCTCACCACTTACGGGATGCTGCGCACTGATGCGGAGCTTTTCCAAAAACCACTCTGGCAGGTTTTGGTGCTGGATGAAGCGCAAAACATCAAAAACCTGAACACCGGACAAACCCAAACCGTAAAAAAGCTCAAGGCTTCCGTACGCATAGCTATGACCGGCACCCCGGTGGAAAACCGGTTGAGCGAATACTATTCCATCTTCGATTTTGCCAACCACGGTTACCTGGGCTCCGTCAAGACCTTCACTGAAGAGTTTGCCAAACCCATAGAGCTGGAGCGCAACCATGCGGTATTGAGCAACTTCCAGCGGACTACCGCACCCTTCCTGCTACGCCGGGTAAAAACAGATAAAAGCATCATCAGCGACCTGCCCGACAAGGTGGAGAAAAATCAATATTGCACCCTTAGTGCAGAGCAGGCTGCCTTGTACCAAAACGTAGTGGAAGTATCCTTGAAGGCCATCGCCGACACCGAAAAAGACAGCATACAGCGACAAGGTCTGGTATTGAAAATGCTCACGGCGCTCAAGCAGATTTGCAACCATCCATCGCATTACCTCAAAAAAACAGCCATCGATCCGGCACATTCCGGCAAAGCCCAGCGCCTGCTCGACCTTCTGGCAGAGATACAGGAAACCGGCGAGAAAACCCTGATTTTCACTCAATATCGCGAAATGGGCGATTTGCTGCTGCCATTGCTGCAGGAGCAATTGGGCATAGAAGCGGCCTTTTTACATGGCGGCGTGTCGCGTGCGGCGCGGGATAAAATGGTAGACGATTTTCAGCAACGCCAAAGTGCCAGGGTGCTCCTGCTCTCCCTCAAAGCCGGCGGAACAGGCCTAAACCTCACGGCTGCCTCCAATGTGATCCATTATGACCTTTGGTGGAACCCTGCTGTGGAAGCCCAGGCCACCGACCGCGCCTACCGCATAGGGCAGCACCGGAACGTGCAGGTACACCGGCTGATTACCCAAAGCACTTTCGAGGAACGTATAGACGAAATGATCCAAACCAAAAAGGAACTGGCCAACCTGGCGGTAGCCACCGGTGAGAAATGGGTGGGCGATTTGTCGGACAAAGAATTGCGGGAGCTGGTGAGGCTGGGGTAGATGAAGCTAAATTTTGCGAGTCAGATCGCAAAAACAACGTTGTTTTTGCG
>DLXL01000387.1:12310-12888 GCA_003448025.1 Saprospirales bacterium
CACCCAGGATCAACAGGAAATCGATTATGTGGAGGAATGCGATGGGACATTATCTCAATACCCCTCCAACTGCCCAAAATACCAATCCAACGTTTCGAAAAATACCTCCAAGGATTCTGGCTCCAATAGACATTTTACGGAAAATGACGGCCGTTTATCCAGTTTGTCTTCCGGAAGCGTCACGCCTTTGATAGCATTTAATCTGGTCATGAATTCCTTACGCAAAACCAGATTATCAAACGGCGGAAATGGTTTCATGTGCTGAAACTGCATTTCGATGGTCCCGTTGGTCCAAAGCGCAAAGGGGTAATGGCGATGTTTTTTATAAATCATAGGAAAGATAGAGCCATTTTCGGAGCCTTTCCCGAACCAGAAGTTGCTGATCTTTGGTTTTAGATAGTCCAGTATCTTTTTGATTATCTCGGTTTCTGCCGCCCCATGCATGTTGAAATATTTTTAAACAAACGTTTCTTCTGTCCAGTGCTCAAAACTACCTCTGGTGGATGCTTTGATCGATTGCGCATTTGAAGTCAAGCCGATAACCCGGGGAACCAGCGTTTTAACCGAAGCACTTTGCC
>DLXL01000135.1 GCA_003448025.1 Saprospirales bacterium
TTGTCGGCGTAGCAGAGGTACGGGAAGTCCTTGCGGACGTCGCGCTTGATGCCCGAGGCGCGGGCCATGGGGCCGCTGAGCGACCAGGCGATGGCGTCTTCCTTGCTGATCACGCCGATGCCCTGGGTGCGGTCCATGAAGATGCGGTTGCGCATCACGAGGGTTTCGAATTCCTTCAGGCCGTTGGGGAGCTCTTTCAACAAGTGGTTGATTTTTCGCCACACTGTTTCGTTGAACGGGCGTTCGAAGCCGCCAATGCGCCCGATATTCGTGGTGAGGCGTGCGCCGCAGATCTCTTCGTAGATCTCATAAATGAATTCGCGCCACTGAAAAACATAGAGGAAGCCAGTCATGGCTCCGGTATCAACTGCGATCACGCTGTTGCAGACCAGGTGGTCGGCGATGCGCGCCAGTTCCATGATGATCACGCGGAGGTACTCCACGCGCTTGGGGAGTTCAGTCTTGATCAACTTTTCCACCGTCATGTGCCATCCCATGTTGTTGATGGGTGAGGAACAATAGTTTAGACGGTCTGTAATCGGCGTGATTTGATTGTATGGACGACGTTCGGCCAGTTTTTCAAATGCCCGGTGGATATACCCAATGGTGGGCTCTGCATGCACGATTTTTTCACCGTCCATTTTGAGCACGTTTTGGAAAATACCGTGCGTGGCCGGGTGCGTGGGACCCAGATTGAGTGTTGCGAGTTCCCCGTCAAGACTGTCCAGGGAAGAAAAATATGATTGAACTTGCATGATGTCTAATGCTTAGTCAAAACTTCTGCCCACGTGTCCATCGCGACCGAAGAAACGGTCGTCCTTATCGGTACGTGTGCCATCTTCCAGGCGGTATTCCTTGCGTAACGGAAATACTTCCATGTCGTCTACATTCAGAATGCGCCGCAAATCCGGGTGGCCGGTAAAAACCACACCGAAAAAGTCGTATTCCTGCCGTTCCTGCCAGTTGGCTGAGGGCCATAAGGAAGTTGCCGTTGGAACATGCGGATCGTCTTTTGGGAAAAAGATTTTCACCCTGATACGCACGTTTTTAGTCCAGTTGTGCAGGTGATATATCATGCCCAATTCCTGCCCGGAGTTTTCGGGGTAATGAATAGCGCAAAGTGTGGTCAGGAAGTTAAAGCCTAGCTGTTGGTCATCACGCAGCAATTGCAACAGCTGTACCAGTTGCTCCCTGGTAGTATGAATATTCAGAATGCCATCCATAGCGGTATCACTTGATACAACTGCATCAGGCATTTTTTCTGCCAATAGGGTTAGAATTTGTTCGCTGTCCATCCAATTAGCCAATTTGATATTTTTCCATGAGGTGCTGGTATTCTGGAGAATGCCTACGACGGAGCGGTTCGTTTTTAACCAGTTCCTGTATCTTTAGAATACCATCAATGATTTGTTCCGGACGCGGAGGGCAGCCCGGCACATATACGTCCACTGGGATTACTTTGTCAATTCCCTGTAAAACAGAATAGGTGTCGAAAATGCCTCCTGAACTGGCACATGCACCAACGGCAATAACCCACTTGGGTTCAGCCATTTGAGTGTATACCTGTTTGAGGATGGGACCCATTTTTTTGGCAATGGTACCCATTACCATTAATAAGTCGGCTTGGCGGGGTGAGAAGGACAGGCGCTCCATGCCGAAGCGGGCCAGATCATAGTTCGTGCCCATCGTGGCCATGAATTCTATCCCACAGCAGGAAGTAGCAAAGGGAAGAGGCCAAATGGAGTTAGCGCGTGCCAATCCAACAGCGGAGGATAGTTTAGTAGCAAAGAACCCTTCGCCATTGTAACCGTCTGGTATTTCTACTTGATTTGACATGATTTATGGTTGACGTTCAAAAAAACGAGATGCATCAAGGCAAACACCTCATTATATTATTTGTCCCACTCAAAGGCGCCCTTGCGCAGCACATAGTAAAATCCAACGAGGAATATAGCCACAAACATTACAACAGCCAGGAATCCCTCCGTACCCATTGCTCGGAAATTCACTGCATATGGATAGAAAAAAATAACCTCCACGTCGAACAACACGAACAAAATAGCAGTCATGAGGTACTTGATTGAAACAGGGATACGGGCGTTACCCTGGCTCTCAATACCACATTCAAAATTTGCATCCTTTTTTTTGCTGCTTCGGCGCGGGCCCAAACGTGGAACAACAATCAATACCAGGGCTACAAATCCAATTGCGACCAGGGATTGCATAATAATGGGCAGATATCCGGTAGGCTCCATAATTTTTGCTGAACAGAGATTTTATTCCTTGGTGATTTACCAGGCGCGGCAAAGGTAGCCAAATGGTTTGGACATTTATTGCCTCAATTCGTAAGAACGACACTAAGTAATTTTAGTTTAGAATTTTTCAACCTTTGTAGCTCAAAAAAGTACTCGTTTCCATTTCAACTTATCTTACATGAATAAAGATTCTTTGATCGCACTGAGTGTTGTATTTCTGGTTCTGGCTTTTTTATGGATGGAAAGTTCCAGGGAATCCGCAGAAACCCCTTTGGAGTCACTACACGCAGTCCAGATGTCAGTCAGTTATGGCACCCCGGTTCTTGATGGCAATGCAACTGATGCCGCCTGGTCAAAAACAGAATGGTTGCCCCTGGATCAATCATGGATAGGCAATCCTCCTCCTGCAGCAGATTTTTCCGGAAAGTACAAGTTGCTTTGGGACGAAAACAACCTTTATGTCCTGGCTGAAATTACAGATGATACCCTTATGGATGGTCATGAAGACGGCTTGCTGAAATATTGGGATGATGATTGCCTGGAAATTTTTGTAGATGAAGATGCTTCAGGGGGGATCCACCAGTTTAGTTATAATGCATTTGCCTATCACATTGCATTGGACGGCAAAGTTGTGGACATCCGGCCCGATTCAGTGCCTGCGTATTTTGATGACCATTGCACTACGCGACGGATTACGAATGGAAAGATTAGTACCTGGGAGGTAGCAGTCAAGATATTTGATGGCAATCAGTACTCAGATCAGCCTGGTGAAGAAAATATATCCAAAATGCTTCGCAAGGGCAAAAAGATGGGATTTGCGCTGGCGTACTGCGACAACGACCGTTCTCCAGAACGTGAAAACTTCATAGGTTCCGTACCTGTTGAGGGGCCAGACAAGAATCGCGGCTGGATTGATGCAGGAATTTTTGGATTGTTAACACTGGATTAATCAGGCTTTTTGCCGCCTTTCAGAAATCCTTGTACAGATTTCAGGGTATCCCACTGGTCATTTGCAGCCAGGTTGGCCTGCGACGGCCAGGTTCCGGGATCGTGCATGGCTAGCTGTGGACCGGCTGTAGAAAGTATTTCTTTTAGTTTGGCAACATCAGCATCAGCCAGATGGCGGTACGTTGAAATGCCATACTGATTAAGCAACATCTGTATTTTTGGTCCAATTCCTTCAACAACTGTCAGGTCATCTTTTTCGGGCGCATCTGAAGCTGCCTCTGGCGTTTTTTCTTCTTTTTTAGCCGTTTTATTGCGATTACCTCTTGCCTGTTTTGCATCAGGAACTACCAGGGGCTCAATGCTGAATACCGGACTGGATGGCAGTTCGAGGGCTGGTGGTGCTGGTGTTTGAGCATCAATGGAGGCATCAGCCGGCTCGTGATCT
>DLXL01000483.1 GCA_003448025.1 Saprospirales bacterium
TAAGAAATGTCCAATGTCCAAGTATGTCACGCTCTTGGAATTTCTACTTGACCTAAACAAAAAAAATGTCCCCATCGAAACATAGGAATCAACCCCATTGAAATTAAACATTCATTTATAAACGGAATACCAAGCTTCGCTCCTACTTGGACATTGGACATTTCTTATTGGATATTGGATATTTAACACCATGCTTCCGCTCGACTCTCTCCTTCACCGCCTCGAATCCGCCGGCTTCCGCATAAGCCCGGCCGACCGGCTACGGGTGGTGCAATTGCTGGAGGCGATGGGAAACGAGTGCCTGGAGAACCCGCAAAAACTCCGCCTGCTGCTGGCGCCCATTTTGGCCCGCAGCGCTGCCGAGCAGGCCAAGTTTTATGAGGTGTTTGATTCTTGGATGCCAAAGCCTATTGCCGGGCTGACTCCAAGTCACCCCGACAATAAACGCCTGCGCTGGCTTTTGGCGGCAGGTTTGGTGGTTGCGATCCTCCTCGTGGCCGGGTATTTTAAATACTGTGAATCTTCCACAAACAATCAGGTAATCCAAGGTCCGGTTCAATCTGGTGTCGTTGACACCCTCAAAACGAAACCCGCCCAAAACGAGGGTAAAACTCCGCTAAAAGAGGAGAAAGAAATCCTCAAACCCGAGCTGCCCGTCAAAAACCTTCTCCTGGCAAAAGAAAAGGAACTCCCTCGTCCGGCCTGGCCTGCCTGGTCGCTGCTGGGCTTTTTGACACTGGCTTCTGCCTGGATGTGGTGGAAATGGGCCAGGCGCTCCAGGCCCCTTCCTCCGGAAGCCAAACCATTGCAAGGGCCGGCCGGTATGATACAAGGCGAAATTGCCGATGCTCCACCCTACACCATTCCGTTTCGCGGCCATGAGGCCTATATACGAACGGGCCGCGAACAATACCGCCTGGCCGATGCCATGCGCCAGCGGCAGCAGGGCGAACACCCGTACATGGACGTACCGGCTTCCGTACAAGCTACCCTCGACAAGGGCGGTTTCCCGCCCCTCCGCTTCCGAATGCGCCGGCAACCTGCCGATTACCTGTGTATTATGGAGGAGAAGCACCGCCAGAGTCATCTTGCACGGTTGTTCAAATTTTTCACCGAACACATACGGGGGCAGGATGTAGCGCTCGAAATATTCCAGGCAAGCGGTACCCTGGATCGCTTCTGGAATGCCCGGCATCCCGGCGGACTTACACTCGAGCAATTGCAGCGGCTGTACCCGGCACACCGGTTGATCGTATTTGGCGATGCCCATGCCTTGCTGGATATCTCGGCCTCCGGCGCGGCGCGCGTGCGCCCGGAGATGGGCGCGGCATTCCGGCGCTGGCGGCAGCGCGTGTTGTTCACACCCAATGCGCCGATCACCTGGACCTTTGAAGAGAAAGCCCTGTACGATTTGTTCGTGTTGTTCCCGGCCACCCTGCAAGGCATGAACGATGCGGCGCATCACATAGAAGCGAGTGTGGGGGTGGCGGCGGATGATGAAGCGCCCCCGAGTTTTGCACGCTGGCGCGAACAGGCGCAGCAAAGGGGGCAATCCGTTCAGGGTGGAGAAGACCACCGTTACACCCGCTGGCGCGATGCTTCAGACCATGAGGAATATCTGGCCGGAAGGCCGGACCTGCTGCTGTGGCTCAGAGCCCTGGCCGTGTACCCTGTACCTACCTGGGAAATTACCCTGGCCATTGGCCAAAGCCTCGAAAAACAAGGCGTTTCGGTGCGGCCGGACGACCTTCTCATACTGAGCCGTATTGGCTGGCTGCAAAACGGGCGGATGCCTGCCGGTTTGCGGGAAGAATTCATGGAAGATTTGCCGCCGGAAGCGGAAACGGCTGCCCGCCAGGCGGTTATTGCGGCGCTGGAGGAAGCCCGTGCAGAAGCAGGCAACGGGTTTGCCGGCATAGAACTGGGCGTGAATGTGGCGATACAGGAGTTTGCGCTGGCGCCCCACGACCCTGAAAAACAGGAAGTGCTGCGGCTGCTGTTTGAGGCAGGAAGGGTGAATAAGGCCCAGGAGCAGGTGGCAGATTTGGCTTTGGCGAAGACCTCAGAGGTTTTAAAAACCTATGAGGTCTCCGAACGCCCTTCGGCACGGGAATTTGTACAAAAGGCCGTTGAAGAAACACCGGAAGCCGAGCCGCCGAAACGACCCTTTTTTACCCGACACTTCTGGATAGCCATTGGTTTGACGTTGTGCGCTGTCGGATTTGGTCTGCTGATGTATTTGTGGTGGTTTTCCACCTCCTGGTTTCCTCAGGAAGAGAAAAATCGCAACTGGGCGCAGCGCAACCTGTTTGATTGGCAGGTGCAGGCAGATAGTGCCACCGTTTGGAACAATCGCGGCGTACAGGTTTGGAATGAGCGGCAGGATACGGTGACCGCTATCAGATTGTTTAACGATGCCGTTAACAGTACGCCTCCAAAGGATAGAACGGTGCGCGAAGAATTATTGAAAGAGGCGGAAAAATTTGCCAACGATACCACTCGCATTCCTCCTCTAATGAATGTTCCGGTAAATAATGATTTGGTAGAAGGGGTGATCGAAAACCTGCTCAATGGAAGTCAATTGGCAGGTCTTAACCTGGATCGGCTCTCCTACAATCTTGCGGTATCGTTCCTGAACGCCCAGTTTGCCCAATTGCCCCTGCCGCCGGAAAATTTGCGCGCCTACCGTGAATTGCCCGAAAAGTATTTTGGCTCGGGCTATGCGCCTGGCGGGATTGATTCCTGTATTATGGTTTTGACCGGCATTTCCCAGACCAGTAATCCTTCCGTTAAGAACGACGCTCTTCATGCCCTGGGCCTTGCTCATCTGTACCGTTTCCGCCGCGATTCGGCAGTGGCCTGTTATGAACGGTTGATGAAACAGGACAGCACCTATTTCATCAACCTCCGCTCGCCGCTGCCAAACCTGGAAACCTTGCTGGGGAAATTAACCAACCGGGTTATCAGCGTGGAAACCGGCACCGATGCCGGGGGGAAGTTGCAGGGGCTGGTTTATTTCCAGTTAAAGGACAATCCTGGCACGCCCATCCTGCTTCAGGCGGAGTTGCTGGACAAAAACGGCCAGGTGCTTGCCCAAGCCACCGTTCCACAACGCGGGGCTGCCAAGGGACTGAACCAGAACACCTTCACCTTGCCCTCCAATGCCGACATGCCGGCCTTTGTGGCGGACTCGCTGCGGGTGAAGGTGTTATCGTCAGGGAGCGTTTTGGCCCGGTGGACTTCAGTGAACAAGTTTGTGTGGAAAGGTCCAGATCAAACTCCTGAACCTGACCGTGGCGAAAAGCCATACCTCAGCTTGTATTTTGACAACAATCAGCCGGATGGCCGATCCTTACAAACCACTACCAATCTTGATTATCAGGCTACTTATGTAAGTTTTATTCGGAAAAAAGAGGAATACAAGAATGGATATGCCAAAGGGCTATCCGGAGGCGCCAAACAGGCAGCGCTTGCATCCATGGATAATTTCTTTGAGCAGGAGGTGCGGGGAGGTTGGGAGCGTTTCTTCGGCTTCAGTGAAGAACTTTACACCATGTTGGAACAAGGCGACACCGTTATGATGGAGCTTCATGGATATGGTGGTGAGTCTAATGGTCGTCAATATGATGAGGCCTTAACGTCACGAAGGGTTTCAAGTGTGGTCAACCATTTCAAGAGATTCGACGGTGGCGTATTCCTCCGGTATATTTCCAATGGACAATTACTCATCACCGGATCGTCTAATGTCAATGTGAAAAAACAGATTAATCCAGGTGTCTACAGTTTGGATGCTGCACGAAAAAGGAAAGTAGAGCTGTTCTTCACTAAAAAAAGCAAAGTCACCTCCAGTGTGATAGTACCTGCCCCGGATATAGATGGCGATGGCGTACCCGATGCCCAGGATAAGTGCCCAACAGTAAAAGGCGACCCGGCGAATGGCGGTTGTCCGCTGCCCGATGCTGATCAGGACGGTATACCCGATGCAGAAGATAAATGTCCGAACGATAAAGGCGACCGCTCCAACGGAGGCTGCCCCGTTCCGGACAATTCCAACATTATTGCCCAAATTTCCTTCACCATGGTCCCTGTCCCGGGCGGAACCTTTACTATGGGTAGCGATGACAAAGAGGCAGACGAATGCCCGCATAAAGTAACAGTCCCCTCTTTTCGGATCAGCAAATACGAAGTAACCCAGGCCCAATGGCGGGCAGTGATGGGCTCCGACCCGCCCGGACTTTACAACAAAGGTTGCGACGAATGTCCGGTGGAAAGAGTTAGCTGGGACGATGTACAGGAATTCCTGAAAAAGCTGAACCAACTGACGGGTGTGGATTACCGCTTGCCCACTGAGGCAGAGTGGGAATATGCCGCCAAAGGAGGTCAGGCAGGCTTGAAATCAGCTTACCAATACGCAGGATCAGACAAGCTGGATGAGGTAGGCTGGTATGATGGGAATTACAAGATAGGAAACACCTTCGGCGAAAAAAACACCACGCATCCCGTTGGCCAGAAAAAGCCCAACCAACTTGGCCTTTACGATATGAGCGGTAATGTATGGGAATGGTGCCAGGATACGTATGGGCCATACCCTTGTGACAAAAAGACAAAAAAAGAGGAACGGCTTCGGGTGCTTCGCGGTGGTTCGTG
>DLXL01000276.1:0-568 GCA_003448025.1 Saprospirales bacterium
CCCCCCCCCCCCCTCCCCCCCTTTTTTTTTTTAATGTTTCGGGTACTACCGTTATCTACTCTGTTTCCCTACTCGTCGCTCTTCCGTTCTGGTTGGTATTCAGGCTTTTTACCGGTGCTTCCGGATTGCATTCCAGTGAGTTCAACACAGGCGCATACACCAAACTGGCCGATGGCCGACTGGCTTTTGGGGGCATCAACGGCTTGAATATATTTGATCTGAAAGAAATCCTGGTGGACACATTCAGTCCGAATATCTTTATTACAAAGCTATTGGTGGGAAATAAGGAAGTTGCCCCGAATGACGCTTTTGGTATCCTTAATCAGTCTATTCCATATACGCAATCCATATCCCTCGATCACACGCAAAATATATTTACCCTTGAATTTTCTTCCTTAGACTTCAGGGCATCCGACCAGAATAAATACCGGTATCAAATGGCCGGTATCGACCATGACTGGGTTGAGAACGGGCACAGGCGTAGCGTAAGCTACTCCCATTTGCCCTCCGGAACGTATACATTTAAGGTGCAGGGCAGCAACAGTCTGGGTATATGGAGCGATAAAAC
>DLXL01000276.1:883-1452 GCA_003448025.1 Saprospirales bacterium
ACTGCCAGAACACGCCTTTATACCAACATTACGCATGAATTTCGTACGCCGCTCACCATCATCCTGGGTATGGCACAGCAGGCCAAAAAAGCACCACAGACATACTATGAGAGTGGCCTGGATATGATTATTCGCAATGGCAAAAACCTGCTCAATCTCGTCAATGAACTGCTTGATCTTTCAAAGGTTGAAGCCGGAAAAATGGAATTAAACCTCATACAGGGCGACGTTATTCTCTTTGTGCGTTACATTGTAGAGTCCTTTAATTCGATGGCCGAAAGCCAGGGCAAACAATTGCATTATCTGTCATCACTGGATACGTTTTACACCATCTATGATGCAGAAAAATTGCGTCAGATTATCTCCAACCTCATCTCCAATGCGCTTAAATTCAGTCTGGAGAAAGGTAATGTTTATATCAGCATTTCTTCACAGCCGCTCGCCGACGATCCGGCTGTGCAACAGTTGATTATAAAGGTTAAGGATACGGGCATAGGCATCCCGGAAAGCGATATTATCCATATTTTCGACCGTTTTTATCAGGCAGACAACAGCCATTCCCGCCATGC
>DLXL01000276.1:1672-9691 GCA_003448025.1 Saprospirales bacterium
AGGGACAGAATTTACGGTCACCCTGCCCATGCAGCATCATGTTGGTTCACTTGAAAATATCGCTAAACAGGTCATCTATGAGGATGAACTTTCTTCCCTGTCGAAACATTCCCCTGCAGCGCCGAATGCTGTCATTCAGGGCACTGCTTCTTCAACATCCGAACTGATCCTGCTCGTCGAAGACAACAGCGATGTAGTGGCCTATACTGCCGGCTGTCTTCCGGACTATCGGCTGGCAGTAGCCAAAGACGGACGTGAAGGATATGATATTGCCTGTGATCTGGTGCCCGATCTTATCATCACCGACGTGATGATGCCCTATGTAGATGGCTATGCCTTGACACGCCTCTTGCGGGCAGACGAACGCACCAGTCATATACCCATCATCATGCTCACGGCCAAAGCCGATATCGAAAGTAAACTCGAAGGAATTGAACAGGGTGTTGATGTTTATCTGGAAAAGCCTTTTTACCGGGAGGAATTGCTGCTGCGGGTCAAAAAACTATTGGAGCAGCGCAAATTATTACAAAAAGCGTATGCAAAAATGGCCGGCTTTAGTGATCCGTCAGGGCTCACTGATTCGTCCGGGACAATAGATGGGCAGATAGCCGCACCGCCGGTTGAAGTTCCTGTAAAAGAAAATGAATTTGTCAAAAAAGTGCGACAGGAAATAGAAAACAACCTAAGCGACGAATACTTTGGGGTGGAGGAACTTTCCAAAAAAATCTTGTTAAGTCAGTCACAGCTACACCGCAAACTTACGGCAGTCACCGGCCACTCCCCCAATTATTTCATTCGCCTGATCCGCACCCAAAAAGCCTGTGAATTATTAAAAACCACCGATCAACCGATAGCGCATATTGCAGCGAGCTGTGGCTTTAGCGATTCGAGTTATTTTGGCAAAGTCTTCAAGCAGGAAATGGGCATGACGCCGATGGAGTGGCGCAATGGGGAAGGGTGAGATTTTCCGCCTCTTCCGTGCTTTCCGGGCAAACACCTGATCGCCTCCAGCCTGACCTCGTAGAGGTCTTTCTGCTTCTGCATGGCCTTCCTGCATAAGGCCCGGGCGCGGCAGAAAGTGAAGACCCTTGCCAGACATACTATTGAGACCTTACCTCTGCTTAAGCAACCAACCCGAGGCAAGTGCATCATGGCTCATGAGTTGCCAGTATAGCGGGCCGTTGGGCAAATGTTGCAGGGGAAGTCGCCAACGCTGAACGCCTGCCTGCTGTATGCCTCCTGATTGACGCAGCAGCAGACAACCGGCGGCATCGCGCAACTCAAGCAACACTTCCGAGGTTGCCGGAAGCGTATACTCCAGCGTAGTTTGTGTAACGGCCGGATTGGGGTATACAGATGCTGGTATCCGTTGCTGCGCATTGCCGTCTATGGCATCATCGGCGTTTAGGGTCACGCCGTTTTCATTAAATACGGCAATACCGCCGTTTTCGCATCCAATCCAGACATTATGGTGGGCATCTACTGCCAGAGCTGTAATGTTCGGGTAAGGCAGCGGAGTAGTTTTATAGGGATAGAAGTGAATAGATTCGTTTTCGATTTTGATCAACTGTAAGTTGGCGTCCGCGCTGAAGCACAAATTTCGATAGGTACCAATCCAGATTTTTTCAGAGCCGTCAAAAGCCATGGTGCTGAATTCGCCATACTGATAGGCTTCCAGTGGAAATTTTTCCCAGGTTGCGCCATCATACCGGGTAAATTCGTAAGGCGTTAATACCCAGACATCGCCATTGGGTGCAACTTTCACTTCCCGAACAGACAGAGCAAATTCCGACAAACCCATTTCAAGGTTAGTGTACAAAGTCCAGGATTGCCCATCAAAACGATACACTATATCGCTCACCCCGGCAGAGGGCATCCATACATTTCCTTGTTGATCAATACAAAGCTCTCGTACCGTAAAGGTGGGTGCTGGGGCGTCAAATACCTGAAAACCGGAGCCATTGTAGCGTGCTATTTTACCATACCCGCCAATCCATATATGGTTCGTATTGGGTTCGGCTGCCACGGAATATACCTGCCCAAAATTAAATTCAACAGGTACGGGGATTTGCTCCCACGCTCCATTATACCTGTATATCTCATCAAAATGTGCCACCCACAAGCGCCCTAAACCGTCTTTTGCCAGGCTTTTACACTTCCAGAATGGTTGATTGGGACTCATTCCATCTATGGCTTCCCATTGCTGATCCTGAAACCTGGAAAGATATTGGCCATTCATCGTGTAAATGTTAAAATGGTCATCAAATATTGCCCATAACATTTGTGTGCCAATCACTTCCAACTGCGCTACACCACCCTCCGGAATGTCGGCCACGGCAGAAGTCATTTTTTCCAGGACACCATTGGCAAAACGATATAATCCCTTCTCTTCCGTACCAAACCACAATGCACCGGAAGGGCTTACCTCCATTTGCATATTGGAAGTATAAAACGGCAGATAGTTGCCATAACCTGTTTGCCACGACCCATCGGGCAGTCTTTTATGAATTCCGTCAAAATCGGAGGCAACCCATACGGTACCGTCGTCACTCATAGTTAGTCCATCAGGCCAAAGGTCCATCTCCTCTACCATCCAATTATCTCCTTGAGGAACACCTAGTTGGTCGCCGGACAAAAACCAGACTTCTCCCAGTGCATCCACCAGCCAATTGTCCACATCCACATTATCGGGTAGCGGATGCGTGGTGAGCGTGGAGCCATTATATCGGTAAAACAAATTTTCTTCACCGTCCAACACCCAGATTCCTGGCGCCTGTGGGTGTGTATTAAAATCTGAATTTCCATTAAAAAGTGCCTCTTCATCAATAACCAGCCAGTTTTGCCCGTCAAAACGCGCCAGATTGGCGTTATGACCGGGAAAAGATACCCATGCATGACCTGCGCCATCTATCCTGACTTTTTGAATCCACAGTTGTACCGGATTACCGCCGGAGGATGTAGGGTTCAGCACAGTAATGGAATTTCCTTGCCAGCGCAGCAATCCAATGCGCGTGCCCAGCCAGCGTGTACCATCAGGGCCAATCGCTACGGAAGTAATTTCGTTGATTGGAAGCCCGGAATTACTTCTATTATTAAAGGTCATCTCACCATCCAGCGTATTTATTTGCACCAGACCACCATTGGTGGCCAGCCACAAAAAGTCACCATCCTTAGCCATGTCATTGATCTGGCGTCCGGGCGTGTAATGGATGAATTGAGGCGACTGTGCGTGGAGGGCGGCCAGGAAACAGGAAAGCAAAAGGGATAGTAATGTTCGCATAGGTTGGGTAGTTTAGAGTGTGTCTGTGCTGGTTAGCGTCTTCAAAGATGCGCCATTTCTGTCTAAAGGTTGGTTTGTTTCATGTTTTTATTAAGGATACAGATGAAATAAAGCTGAGCACCGATAGTTTTCCGCTCCGCCTGGTCTTCCCGGACAAGACCCAAACGCTGCAGAAAAGGATCTTCGTGATGTCTCCCGGGTAAACATAAATCACCTTTAGTATCTTGGAACCGCCCGTATCAAAGTGCGGGAGTGAGTATCCCATTGTTCTTCTCTGGCTTCTTTGCAGCGCAACAGAAGGAACCTGCCTGAATCGGGCAGTTTCTTTACTTTTGCCGGACTGAGCGAAAAGTTCGCGTATTTATGAGTTGGTTGGTAAGAGTATCAGAAAAAGCAACAACAACTAAGCAATGAAAAACATACTATTTGACTTTATATCAAAATACGTTTCCCTGACAGATGATGAGAAAGCGCATTACTTTCGTTAGACATATTCCGCTCTGTTAAGAAAGGGACGATTTTGCTCAAAGAAGGACAAATGTCGAAAGAAGGCTACTTTGTATTAAAGGCCTGATCTTATCCAGCGTGTTCCACAACACCTTGTATATTCCCTATACATTGTTTAATTTGGCAGGAGAGGCATGGATGCACATGGTGTTTGGAGCTGTTGTGGAAGTCTTGCTTCTTGTTTTCATTCTCTATTATGCATGGAAATGGCCTCGTGTTGAAACATGCTCTAATTCCTGAGCAACAAGTCTATTGTACTTTTATGGACATTTGTATTCCGAAATCCACTAGAGCGCAAAGCTTCATAACGTTAGAGCATCATGTATTCTTCAACAACCCACCATCCAACCGGCCAAATAATAGAATTCAATATTATATATGCACAGGAGGGCAAAAATCAAGACATTAAAGCTATTTATGACGAGTTGGTTTTTCTGGAAGATATCGGTTTCGGTAAAATTTTCCAACGAAAAGATAATGGAGATTTTTGGCATCTAGACCCCAATCAGGCTATTGCAAGGTATATCACGTCTGGCCAGCTTGATCTCTTTCACAAATGGGAGAGTCAGGTCTTATTACCAACCGATGAACAATTTGAAA
This sequence comes from Saprospirales bacterium, assembly GCA_003448025.1. Classification (GTDB taxonomy): domain Bacteria; phylum Bacteroidota; class Bacteroidia; order Chitinophagales; family Saprospiraceae; genus M3007. The sequence continues at coordinate 6,060 of DLXL01000276.1, forward strand.
TACTCAAACAAATTGGAGGGCTGCCGTCGTCTCCATATGCATTGTATCCAGACAGCCTTCAGTTTCCTGCATCGGTTACCACAAAAAGTGGAGAGCAAATAGACCTGTGCTTATTCCATTTCTGCCAGGCGCCTCCCTTCCAAAGGTATTTCAGGAAGGTTTTGTTGCTGAGCGATATTGCCGACATAAGCGCAAGCGAGCTTGCACTTAATCACGACCTACGACTTGCAAGCACTTTAGCAGGCGAGATTAGGATGGGGTTTTCGCCATTTATGGTAAAAACCAATACCGGCAGATTTATAACCTACAACGGGACAACGCAGTTCGCCTCCACCGGTGACATTAAGGGGAATGAGGTTGTTTCAGAAGTTAAATTCTCCTATGATCGTTTTGATAAGGTAAACGATGTTTCATTTGACGACCTAACTTTTATCATTGGTAAATGGGACACCAGGCTTGAAGCACTATTTAAGCAATACAGACAACTGCTCTAATTCCCTGTTTCTCCCGGCCGGTATCGGCGCTTGGCCCGCCGCTCCACATCTTCCCGGTAGAAGGCCACATCCTTGAACTGTACGTCTACATAACGTTGTGCCTGGTCGTAGAAGTGGGGCGAGCGGGGATCGCCGCTCTCACCGCCTGCCAGCAGGCTCTTGGCCTTCAGTTTAGGGCCGAACTCCACCACCGCCACGAAGCTGTTGCCGGAAGTGCCATAAATGCGCCTGGAACCTTTGTATCGTTGAGCACCGAAGGATGCCAGTGCGCCCCAATGGCCGGAAGCGAGGCCACAGGGCAGGCTCGGTTTGCTGTCATCAAAGGGCTGCTCGATGTCGCCGGTCAGGCGCTGGAACCGGTTGACCTCGCCCCAGGGCACATCCCAGCGGCCAAAGTCAGCCACGAGTTGTTGCACGGCCTGCCTGAAGATGGCCAGTCGCTCCGCCGGGGGGGATCCGGCGCCAAAGTATTGGATCGTAACCATGTCGAACGGATATTCATTATCCAAACTGGCCGGCACTTTCCCATTCTTTGCATAGTACTTGCCATAGTAGTGCGCCAGGGTCATGGCCACAGACTCCTTGCTCACCCTGAAATCCCATTTACGAAGCGATTCGATCGCCGGGGCAAGCATTTTATCGTCCTTTTGCGGGCCTGCCCCGTCGTAAGCCGCCACGAGGCCGGGAATCAGCTGCTCAAAGCCAGGCAGCGTGGGATCGTATGCTGTTTCAATCAGTTTGTCCAGTGTGAAATCCCGGCGCTCTTTGAGCAGCCGCACTGCATGAACTCCCCGAAAATTTTCACGGGGCTGACGCATATACACCGGATAATCCTGCGGTTTGGGGCTGTTTTCGCCGGCACAAGTGAAGGGGGTGGAATTGCAGTTTTGCAGCCAGCCGTTCGGCGGGTTTACCACCACGATACAATCGTCTACCTCATGCAGTCCCTGCCAATCGGTGGCAGGATTGCTGCCGTCCACGGGCTTCGAGAAGTCGAATGATGTATCCCTTTTCGGGGCAAAGTTGCCGTGGTAATAGGCAATATTCCCCTCTGCATCGGCAAAGACAGTGTTGTTCGAGGAGTTCGTGCGCATATCCATCATCTTGCGGAACTCGGCGTGGTTCTTCAATTTGGTGCGGGTGAACGACTGGGTGAGCGCTTTCACGGGTTCCCACATCATGGCGGTAGCTACCCATTTATCGTCCTGCAGGTGAGTAATGGGGCCGTGATGGGTGCGGTAAATGGGGAACTGACGTTCTTTCACTTCCTGACCATCCTGATATTTCAGGGTCACTTGCTTTGCTGTGACAGGGCGCTTTTCTGTGCCGTATTGGTAGAAATATTGTCCGTTCTCTTGAGTAATCGTCTCCACAAACTCGTCCATGACGTCTATGTAGGAGGAAGTGTGCATCCAACCCGTTTTTTCATTAAATCCCTGATAGACAAAAAATTGCCCCCAGGTGACGGCGCCATATACGTTTAGTCCTTCTTCGCTCACCACATGAATTTCGGGCCTGAAGTAGAACGAAGTGTGCGGATTGATGAGCAGCATGGCATGGCCGCTGGCCGTCATCTTGCCCGACAGGGCAAAGCCGTTGGAGCCGCGTGGTTCGTCGTCCCTGTTTGCGTACCTATCCCAACCGCTCATGCGCTTGGTTTCACGCCATCCAAGCCCCTTGTCTTGCTCATTTCCGGAGTTCTCAGGCTGCCCAATTTGCGCATAAAACGCCTGGATTTGCTCTGTGGGTATATCCTCGATATTGGCGCCAATGCTTCCTTCAAAGAAGTACATGGGGAACCACGGCTCGAATCGGGTGAGCAATCTGGGCTTCACTTCCGGGTGTGTATACAGGTAGTAGTTGACGCCGTCGGCGAAGGCGACACAGAGTGTTTTAAGCCATTCCGGAGCGCTTTCGTAGTGCGCCCTGGCCTCGTCCACGGTCATGAACAGTTGGGCCCGCAGGTCGCTGTACAGCTCTTTTTCCCCCTCTACTTCGGCCAGCCTACCGATGGCCCTGAGGTAGTTGAGTTCCACCCGCGGGAAGTCGTCTTCGCACTGGGCATACAGCATCCCGAACACGGCATCGGCGTCCGACTTGCCGTAGATGTGCGGGATGCCGAAGTCGTCACGAAATATGGTGACACGTGCGGCCTGAGCCTTCCAGCGTTCAGGGTCGGTGGATTTGTTGGAGTCGCTGCAGGCGGTGATTGCCAGACAAAGCCAAATAAGGAGAGTTGATTTTTTCATTACAGGATATGGAGGCCATCAAGATATGATACCCGATGGTTTTGTTGGTTGTTTTTTCAGGAATATCGCACAGGGTGCGAACAGGCAAAAAGGGATGCTTATGGAGCGTTGGATTTTTGCGAAAGATAGAGATATCAATGGTAATGGTTATTTCAATGCATCCCACTCCTCATTGTTGTAAATCTCAGAAGTTTCACCTTTGGGGTTTATTTTTAATCCGGCTATTCTTTTCTATTTCCCTTTTTATAATGTCTTATGATGCTCACTATGAGCGACAAGATTGTCATTATAAAAATAGTTGCAAGTCCGAGGAAAAGTATTGCCAGCCAGTGTTCCACCTCATGTGTATCCGGGAAAAGTAAGCATGCAATGGGTTCGGAAACAAAAAAATAAGCAATGGATAATAGAATCCAGGAGAGTAAGTGAAGTAGAATTGTCTTCTTCATAATGAGGGTGATTTACTGCCTCCCCTGGTCTTCTCCCTTTCCTAATCCCAATCCTAACGCCGCGCTTGTGTCTTTTGACCTACGGTATGCACATTAAAAGCACTGATTATAAGTTAGTTATAAAAGAAGTGCTATAAATATCAAGCAACATAGGCAGTCCTTCCTGCTCCAACCCCAATACTCCCCCAATGCCCAATTCAGCGTGTTTTGTCACCCTGAGCGTAGCGAAGGGTCTGCAGCGTTTGCAAATGGAAAACGGGCAATGAGCCTGATGGCTTACCCAGATCCTTCGCTACGCTCAGGATGACAGCCCGCGTTATTAAATATTGTGTGCGTTGTCTATGAAAGCCCATGATTATCAATCATTTTAATGTGCATACCATAGTGTCTTTTGACCAATCGCTCTAATACATTCATTTTCATTTGTTTGCAAAGCTAAGTCA
>DLXL01000142.1 GCA_003448025.1 Saprospirales bacterium
CCCCCCTATCCTTCTATAATCCTGCATACTCCCTCTTATCCTTAATTATCGTCACACGCGTTCTCACTCGATCTCATCCGACATAAAAACCCTTATACTATCCCCTTCTCAACATTAACCCCCTAAACCCCCATAAACCTCATATCATTGCCGGTCAAGTTCATAAACCCTTACCGGCGCTTTTTTCCAGGTATCAGGCATACATTGGTAAAACACCTTGGATGTATTGCATATTTGGAGCTCATCTACTTCCAGGTAGCCTTCGGTTTTTTTCAGGCTAAACTTGCGGAGTTGGCCCCGGAAATCCCATTCATTGACAGTTAGACAATCCGTAAATTCTTCTTCAATCGGGGTTATTTCCCGACCATTGTACACCAAAAAGTAATCCCCGATTTTTACCAGCGTTCCTTCCGTGATGGCCAGACGGCTATCTGATTCTACCACCTGGAACAGGTTGAGATAATCTTTATAATGCAAAACACTGTCGATCAAGGTTTTAACCGGAAAGATGGTTAAAGTTGGAAAGGTAGTTTGATATCCCTTGGCCAGGTCATATCCGTATCCCCCCAGCACATAGGCTGTATCATTTTCCATAGTGTAGGCATAATTTACACCGGCAAACTGATCGTCTACAAATGGCGGGAAATAACTAAGCGGAAGAATATAAGTTTTTTGACGTTCATGGTCAATGATGAGCATGTCGCAATTATAAATGGCCTCATCTTCGGGATGCAGTGGATCCAGAAATTTCCCACCTACAATGACTCTGTAATGCTGATAAGCAAAAGTTGCTTCTCCAACCATAGGAGGCACCTGTGTGCCTTCAAAAGTATATATGGTGGTGGAGTCGGAAAAGCAAACAAATTGTGCCTGCAAAGATGCAAGACTGAGCCAAAACCCGAGAAATAAGAACCGTAAACGCATCATGGAATTCATTGAGCTATAAAGTTACGAGTTAAAATAAAAATACCCGCAAACATAAGTGCCTGCAGGCTTTCCGGTAAAGAACCACCCACCCCCAGGCATCGCAAGAAATCCTGCGAGCCTGGGAATGAAAAGGATGGATCTAAAAACTACATAAACGCTGTATCTTAAACCAGTACCATCACATTTTCAGAAACGGATACCGGACAATTGACCGAATTGGATATCAGACAATACTTGTGAGCCTTTTCTATGATCGTAATTGCCTTGGCTTCATCATCATAGTTCGAAACGGTAATGATCGGATTTAGCATCACACCTGTAAACCGATACCGGCCTTCCACCAGCGCTACCGTTCCACTTGCTTCACATTCAATGGACACAGGCTGCATTTTAAACCGATCACACAAGGCCTGATAAGTATTCACATAACAGCCAGCTATGGATGCCAGGAAAAAAGTTTCGGGCGACCAAACCCCGGCGATACCATGCGGGAATTCAGGCGGGGTGGCACATTCAATCGACGTTTCTACCTCGGCTGCTGTAATTCTGGAAATTCGGTTCTCATTCTGAACCGCTTTTACCCTATAATCAAACTGTACCTCATTGTTTTCCATAAACTTACTGGTTGAATTCCGGTACAAATTTGGCAGGGTTTAAGGGGATGATAAGATGATCAAGATCATATTCGCTGCCAATTGTAATCAATATCTATTCAAAAGCCCACTAGATCAAGCATATATCGCTTCAAGAGTGCCCAATAGGAGCGTGCCACCCTGGCCTGCTCCTGACTGTAATGCTGACGTAAACTCAGGAGTGTAACCTTTAGTCGAACATTGGCGCGGTATGCTTTAAAATACGTAAACAGAATATCGTCTTCCAACTGTTCAAAACAACGCCAATGTCTCCTATATGCTTCCAAAAAGGATTCCGCCAAATCTACGCTACCATGAAATTCCAGATCCATACACAAAAACGCCAGTTCATTCAACACATCGGTTTGACGCAGATGAGGATTAAATTCTATGCAATCAAACACCACCGGAATGGAGGCTTCTGGCAAAAAGATATTTCTGGAATGTAAATCACCATGCCCGTCTACCCAAAAGCCTGCCAGCAGGCGCCTTTCCAAATGTGCCGTCTGGGCTTGAAGAAATGCGGGCACCGCTTTTTCCCAGGCTTCCAGCAAGTCTGCAGCATCCGGGCATTCCAACGTATACAGATCCGCTTTAAAGGCAAATAAATCGGCAAAATCATGAATGTCTTCATCCGGCTGATAATGGTGATCAGCCGGTAACTGATGGTTTTGATGGAAAGATGCCAGCAAACTTGCCAGTAGCTCCATGTGATGTTCCTGCACGATTCCGGCCTCCAACATTCTATCCATCTCAAATTGATTATCCATGCGATGCATTTGCAAAGCATAATCAACCACCAATCCCTCATCAGAACCTATTCCGGTCTCTGTTACTGGTAACACCCCTATATACATTTGAGGAGACAAACGAGCATTGAGCCGAAACTCTTCTTCGCAAAAGTGTTTGCGCAAAGGGAGGGTACTAAAGTCCAGAAAATCGAACTTGAGCGTTTTTTTAAGTTTATAGGCAAACTGATCAGTCAGGATCACCCAGGATATATGGGTCTCCACCAGCGAAACGCCGGAAGCCGGACCCGGGAAAAGGCCCAGATCTACCAACCTATGAATCATTTCACTGGTCATACCAAGTATTGAAGAATTTTATGTGCTGCGCTTTCCGGTGTTTCCAGTTCACTATCTAACACCAAATGCTCCCCTGGCAAGGCTTCAAACTGACTTCTGATCTTTTCATACACAGCAAAATCTGCTTCACTATCCGGCCTTGGTTTGCTTAATCGTTCCTGCAAGATACGTTCGCTTGCTTTTATTTCCACCCATTTTAACGGAACTTCATTTGCATATGCAAGGATTTCAAAGGGGGCTCTGATACTTTGCTGATAAAATGTGCTGTCTACCACCACTGTTTTACCCTTTTTCAAGGCCATTTCCGTTTGCTCCAGCAAAGCATCATACACTCGCTTTTTGTCCTCCTGCGAATAATGCCCCAACAAACCAAGCTCTTTGCGCATTACATCGCTGTTCAGATGCACAGCTCCACTCAGCTTGGCGAACGCCCTTGCTATGGTGGTTTTGCCGGTACCCGGTAAGCCTGCAATAAGTATCAACATCCTTGATGGGTTTTATACTGCCTGACTAAACACCCTTCCTGTGGGAACTTTCCCCCAATAGCGCTCATCAAAAGCGAGACAAATATTGCGCAAAAATCCTTTTCCGATATCGGTCACTTTTACCCCATTCGGTCCTACTACCACCAGACCGTCTGCAATGGGTTCTGCCAGTCTGGCCAATATCTTATCTCTCTGATCTTCTTGCTGCCAGGAGGTTTGGTACCGGCACATGAGGTTTAATATATGCTGGCGTATCAACTGATCTTCCTGAGAAAGCAGGTGACCGCGCTGCAAGGGCAGATGACCTGACGCAACGGCCGTTTCATACGCTGCCACTGTTTTAATATTTTGGGCAAAAGCGGTAAATGTGTCTCCGATAGCAGAAGCTCCCAATCCAATACTCAAAGGGGTAAAAAACGGGGTATATCCCATGAAATTCCGGTGCAAAATTCCGGATTGAGCGGATTGAAAAAGGGCATCTTTTCCCAGGGAAAAATGGTCCATCCCAACGTCATGGTACCCTGACTCTTCCCAAATGCGTTTACCGGTTTCATATAAAGCCCGCTTGGCGACAGTGTCAGGCAAATCATTTTCATCAAAGGCCCGCTGGCCATTTTTCATCCATGGAACGTGGGCATAGCTGTAAAAGGCGATACGGTCCGGCATCCATTTTTGAATCCAGGCCATGGTTTTGCGGATATGCTCCTGTTTCTGGAAGGGCAGCCCGAAAATCAGATCCATATTGACAGATTCATAGCCAATTTCCCGGGCAGCATCTGTTACGTATTGTACTTGCTCAACGGTTTGAAAACGATTGATCACACGCAAAATATCTTCATCTACATCCTGCACTCCCACACTGATACGCCGGAATCCAAGTGAAAACAGGGTTTCCAAATGTTCCCGGGTGGTGCTGGCCGGGTGAGCCTCAAAACTGAATTCATGATCTTCAGCAACCTCAACGGTTGCCAGTAATCCATCTAGCAACTGTTTGAGGTTATCCGGATGAAAAAAAGTGGGTGTGCCACCTCCAAAGTGCAATTCCGTCAGAACCGGCTTTCCCGGAAATTGCTCCTGATACATGGCCCATTCCGCCAGAACAGATTGAATATAAGGCGACTCAACGGCATGATTGCGGGTAATGTGCTTATTACAACCGCAATAGGTGCAAAGCTTCTCACAAAAAGGCAAATGCACATACAAACTTAAACGTCTGTCTTTTTCAAAAACCCTGACCACATGGTGCATCCATTCAGACTCATTCATCTGATCTGTCTCCCAATAGGGAACGGTTGGATAACTGGTGTATCGCGGCGCCGGGATATCGTATTTTTCGAGTAAGGTCATGTTTAGTGTTTGAGTGTTTGGGTGGTTGGGTGTTTGAGTTGGCGTGCGGCTGGGTATTTAGGAAGGCTGACGCCTTTGGGAAGTAATCTTCGCTGAATGCCGGAATGATATTCCGACTCTTTGCTTGTGTGCTTGAATGGTATTTTGGGTTAAAGATCATTTTTTGAACGATCTCTCCCGCTCATTTCAATTGGCGTCAGCCTTCAAACACATACAGCCGAACGCCAACTCAAACACTCAAACACCCAAACACTCAAACACTAAAAAACCCAAACCTGGCTGTAAAATGCCTTAGGAAAGGCGGTTCATAAACTATTTTATACCCTGTCTTCTTATCCCGATGTTTGACCAGTTCGCTAAATGCTTCTGCCACATAATCCAAATGACTTTGAGTATAAACCCGTCGCGGTATAGCCAGACGTACCAGATCCATATTGGCCGGAATAAGTTTGCCGGCTTCATCATATTTACCAAACATGACGGAGCCAATTTCACAACAACGTATCCCACCTATTAAGTATAGTTCACAAGCCAATACCTGGCCGGGATACTGATCCAGAGGTATCTCCGGAGAAAAAGCTCTGGCATCTACATAGACAGCATGTCCCCCGGCAGGGCGCATGATCGGTATTCCTAAGGCGTGAAGTTTATAGGCCAGATAGGCGGTACTTTTTATCCTGTAGTTCAAATAATCCGACTCAAATACTTCATCAAGACCTATTGCAATGGCCTCCATATCGCGCCCGGATAATCCACCGTAGGTGGAGAAGCCCTCAGTAACGATCAATACAGTCCTGCACTGAACCGCCAGATCCAAATCCCTTAAAGCCAAAAAACCGCCCATATTCACGAGGGCATCTTTTTTGGCGCTCATGATGCAGCCATCAGCCAGTGCAAACATTTCCTGCGCAATCTGACGGTAGGTTTTATCCTCAAAACCCGACTCCCGGTGTTTAATATACCAGGCATTTTCCGCAACACGGCATGCATCAAGGATTAATCGCGTGCCATATTTCTTACAAATGGCTGATACAGCTCGGGCATTCCCCATACTTACCGGCTGGCCACCACCACTATTATTAGTTACCGTTAAAATAACTGCTGCTATGGCCTCCGGTCCGTAATGCTGGATTTGCTCTTCTAGTTTTTGCAAGTCCAGATTGCCTTTAAATGGATGTTCGAGGGATGGGTCAGCATTTTCCGGGATCGGACAATCTATGGCAGTTGCCCCGGAAAATTCAATATTCGCTCGGGTGGTATCAAAATGAGTATTACTGATGAATACCCGCCCGGGGCCACCAATACGGGTATACAGGAGATGCTCTGCTGCACGACCTTGGTGTGTGGGCAAAACATACGGACAGCCCGTGAGGTCCTGAACAGCTTTCTCCATTCTTAGCCAACTGGATGCTCCGGCATAACTTTCATCGCCTCTCATTATACCGGCCCATTGTTCGCTGCTCATGGCAGAGGTACCACTATCGGTCAGCAAGTCGATGATCACCTCATTGGAATGTAATAAAAACGGATTGTAATGGGCATTTTGGAGATACTTTACTCTTTCTTCAGGAGTAGTCAGACGTATACGCTCAACCGTTTTGATTCGGAAGGGCTCTATGATCGTTTTGAATTGCATGGAAAAGTTGTTGAGCACAGCCCATTTAGAGGAAAGCCTTTAAAGCCTCAAAGGGGCCTGCTGGTGAAAGCAGTTCAAACTTTTGTTTAGGTTTTTCTTACTTAATCGATGAGTTCAAGAGCAATCCGAACGAGATCCTGAAAAGAATGTTGGCGCTCGGTGGCTGGCAACTGCTCACCTGATATCAATGAATCAGAAATAACGTTCATCGCAAGGGCTTTTACGCCACCCAGCCTTGCATTTTGATACAAAGCATAAGTTTCCATTTCGATGCATAACGCGCCTGTTTTTTGCCATTTTTTCCAATATTCCGGGTCCATATGATAAAACACATCGGAACTCACTACTGGACCTGCATGAAATGGGATTTCCAGCCGTTCCGCAGCTTCTACTGCACCACGTAACAACCCAAAATCCGGTGTGGCAGCAATATGTCCCACCAGGCCGAATTGTGCGGGAAAATTTGAATCGGTAGAGGCTGCCTGCGCCATAACCACATCCCTCACTTTAAGGTGAGCCTGCATGGCTCCGGCAGTACCGATACGGATGAGTTTTTTGGCTCCATAATACCGTATTAATTCGCTGGAGTAAATGCCCATGGAGGGCATGCCCATTCCTGTGCCCATCACAGACACCGACTTTCCCTGATAATATCCGGTAAACCCAAGCATATTCCGAACCTGATTGAAACACTGGATCCCGGTTAGCATTTCTTCGGCAATTTGCCTGGCACGAAGGGGATCGCCTGGCAAAAGAATGGTTTCCGCTATTTCGCCTGGTTGTGCCTGCAGGTGTGGAGTAGCCATGCTTAATTTATGATATGGATACACGCCCCGTCGAATTCCGGCAGGGCGTGTATCCATTTAAAGAGTCATTATTGGATAAACTCTATTTTCACAGGATCCTGACTACTCCTTTTCTTCCTTAAGAATGATCAGGAGAGCTGCCAGGAACACCAGATTCTTCACGATGTACTGCCCCACAATGGTAAACCCGTATGGTGGCTGAGAAAACGACACCTCCGGGAAAAAGAACAAGGGCATAAACGTGAAAATCATATGCAAAATAGATGCTTGCGCGCCAA
>DLXL01000141.1:0-730 GCA_003448025.1 Saprospirales bacterium
GTTTATGGGTTTATGGGTTTATGTTGAAGTTGGGATGGTGATTTTGCCAGATTTAACCGTAAAACAGCCTGTTAGACCGTCCTATTCAACCTAATTTTTTATCCATCACCCTAAACCATAGCGGAGGCAGCAAGGATAAAACGATACTTGTGGGGTATCCAAATGGCAACTGTGGGCTCTCATCCATATGCCGAAGAATCTGATATTTCCGTGTTGCTTTATAATGATGATCGCTATGGCGGGTCAGCTCATACAGGAAGATGCGTCCAAGCTCATGATTGCTGTTCCAGGAATGTTGCGGAGAAACCGGCTCTGGTCGACCGGATGCAAGCATGGTGCGACGCAGACCATAGTGCTCAATGTAGTTTACGGTTTCCAGTAACAGCACGCCAACCAGGGCAACAGCCAGTGCGCCAATGAATCCTTTCCAACCCATGAAGCCATAAATTCCCGCCAGCCAAATGGTTTGAAACAAGCAATAGCGAATCATTCCATTTTCCAGAGAAACCACTTTTTTACCCGTTTTTTCAAGTCGCTCCTGTTCCAGACGCCAGGCATTGACCCAGCCACCGGCAATGGATCTGAACCAGAACACAAACACCCATTCTCCCTTCACCGCAGAAGCAGGATCGGCATCTGTGGCTACATTTTTATGATGACCACGATTATGTTCGATGGCGTAATGGCCGTAGCCTATCCAGCACAATAATGCGCGCGCCAGCACGCGATC
>DLXL01000141.1:808-932 GCA_003448025.1 Saprospirales bacterium
GATTATGTTCGATAAAAAAATGCTGGTAAAGTGCAGGCAATAACATCAGTTGCGCCAGCCATTGCTCTGACCTTTGGCTTCGATGACCGAGTTCATGCGCGACATTGATACCGTTGGCGCCAAC
>DLXL01000141.1:1077-1483 GCA_003448025.1 Saprospirales bacterium
TATTGATACCGTTGGCGCCAACCACTATCCCGGTACCAAGCGTAAGTCCGATTACTTCCAGCCAGGAAGGAGTTTGAAAGGCTATTGTATACAAATACCAACCTGTTATGACAAATAACAAGGGTGCGTTCAGATAGAGTAATACATCAAATAACAGGCGTTTGGAACGGTCTGCTTCTTCACTTTCTGCTACGTTTTGAGTGGATTGAGTGGTGAATAGCTCCACAACGGGCAAAATACCAAATACCAGTGCCAGGGTAAACCACGACCAGATTCCCTGAAGGTATAACCCGGCCATAGCACTGACAGGTACAAGGTAGGCGGCGATGTATTTGAGGTCGCGCATGAGTGTGTTTGCGTGTTTGGGTGTTTAGGTGTTTGCGTGTTTTGGTTGACGTTCGGCTGG
>DLXL01000141.1:1565-5381 GCA_003448025.1 Saprospirales bacterium
TGTTTTGGTTGACGTTCGGCTGGGTATTTTGTAAGGTTGACGCCTTTGAAATGAACTTAGTGGTAATAAACCAGGCATTTAGTCTTTCGCGTTGCCCAGCCGAACGTCAACCAAAACACCAACCCACTGAAACACTAAACGCTACTCTTCCAGCAACTTCCATTGAAGGGCTGCTTTTACGAGGCCTGCGGTGTTGCGGGCGCCGAGTTTGGCGAGTAAGGCGGCTCTGTGACTTTCAACGGTTTTTTCAGAGAGAAAAAGTTGGGAGGCAATTTCCGGAGTTGTGCGTTCATCCATAATCAGATGCAAAACTTCTTTTTCGCGCCTGCTGATCTTTGGTGGTTCCTTGGGGGCATTGGCGCCTGTGCGCTGGTGCATGAGACCGCGCATAACAACATCTGTAACCTCTTTACTAAAATAGGTTTTGTTGGCGGTAACAGTGCGTATGGCATGACAAAGCTCAGCTTTACCGGTGTTTTTCAATACATATCCCTGGGCGCCTAATCCAAGCATAGCAGAAATATAGCTTTCCTCGTTCACCATAGACAAAACCAATATCTTTAAATCCGGCATCTCTTCACGGAGCTGTTTGCAAACCTCCAGGCCTGATTGATCTGGCATGTTAATATCCAGTAATAACACATCAGGAGGATCCTGCCGTACTTTGCGCAGGGTTTCTGCTGCGGTAGTAGCCTTGCCACTTAACTTAAAATCAGCTTCTCCCACCAGCAGGCTCTCTACTCCTTCGGCAAACATGACATGGTCGTCGGCAATAAAAATACGGATCATGGGCGTTGTATTGGACCTTTGGTCAGTGCTGGGAGGTGTTGGGTCAAAAATACTGCATTATCCTGATTCAATCCTGTGCAATTTTATCAGCATTTCAGCAAATGCTCTGGCAGGTACGTTTTCTCAACGAATCCTATATGAGACGGTATACCAGTACACTGCAAATGCTGGACCCCCAGCTCTCCCAAATTGAAACAGAACTAAATAGCGGCCGGTTCTGAACTGGCAGTGCGGTAAATTTTACCTTTGTCCCCGGTTTTACCACTAAGTCACATAAGACACTAAGAGACATCAAAGGATCAATAGCATTTGGTTGTGACGAGATGCTATGTTGCCTCATATTTACTTAGTGTCCTCTGTGGCTTAGTGGTGTCCTCCAGAAATACTCTCAATCATTCAACGCATGGACTTTCGTATTGAAAAAGACACTATGGGCAAGGTGCAGGTACCTGCTCATGTGTATTGGGGAGCGCAAACGCAGCGCTCCATCGAAAATTTTAACATTGCACGCGATACCAACCGGATGCCTATTGAGATTGTCCGGGCGTTTGCATACCTGAAAAAGGCAGCGGCCATCACCAACTTTGAAGCAGGGGTGCTTCCCAAAGAAAAATGCGACCTTATTGCGCAGGTGTGTGATGAAATCCTGACCGGGGCACTCAATGATCAATTCCCACTAGTAGTTTGGCAAACGGGTTCCGGTACACAAAGTAATATGAACGTGAACGAAGTAGTGGCCTACCGCGCACACGTGCTGCAGGGAGGTCAACTCACCGACGAGCAAAAGTTTATTCACCCCAATGATGATGTGAACAAAAGCCAGTCATCGAACGACACGTTTCCTACAGCGATGCATATTGCGGCATACAAAATGCTCATGGAGACAACCATCCCGGGCATTGAAAAACTGCGCGATACCCTTCAGGCCAAATCCGAAGCCTTTATGGATGTGGTAAAAATTGGTCGTACACACTTCATGGATGCTACGCCGCTTACCCTGGGTCAGGAGTTCTCCGGTTATGTTGCCCAGCTTAACCACGGCTTGCGCGCCATCCGTAATTCCCTGGCACACTTGTCTGAACTCGCTCTCGGCGGCACTGCAGTAGGTACCGGCATCAATACCCCGAAAGGTTATTCCGAAAATGTAGCGCGCCATATTGCCGCGCTCACCGGTTTGCCTTTTGTAACGGCTCCGAACAAATTTGAATCACTGGCTGCCCACGACGGAATTGTGGAAGCGCATGGCGCCCTGAAAACCGTGGCAGTGAGCCTGATGAAAATTGCCAACGATATCCGGATGCTCTCTTCCGGTCCGCGTTCCGGTATCGGTGAAATCTTCATCCCCGACAATGAGCCGGGCTCCAGTATCATGCCGGGCAAGGTAAACCCAACCCAATGCGAGGCGCTTACCATGGTGGCCGCACAGGTAATGGGCAACGACGTAGCCATCAACGTTGGCGGTTCCAACGGCCATTTTGAGCTGAATGTGTTCAAGCCGGTAATGATCTACAATTTCCTGCACTCTGCCCGTCTCATCGGCGAGGCCTGTGTAAGTTTCAACGATAAATGCGCCACGGGCATTGAGCCGCTGCACGACAACATCGCCAAGCACGTGAACAACTCTCTCATGCTGGTAACGGCGCTGAATACCAAAATCGGGTACTACAACGCTGCGGCCATTGCCCAGAATGCGCATAAAAAAGGCATTACGCTGAAAGAATCTGCTCTGGAATATGAACTCCAGGGACTGGATTTCAAACACATGACCTCTGAACAATTCGATGCCTGGGTGCGTCCGGAGGATATGGTGGGAAGGTAAGCCACGAAGGCACTAAAACACGAAGGCACAAGGGCGCAAAGAGGTGTTTGTGGTTATTACATCTTTGATCAGTTGTTTGCCATTTAACAGAGCTCCTTATTAGCGTAAGTTGGGGATTTTTTGACGCAGTCAAAAAGTCTTCAACTTGCGCCAATATTAAGATCCAGCCAACGCCAACTCAAACACCCAAACACTTAAACACCCAAACACCCAAACACTCCTAAACAACCACTCCGGCGATTTTTCTCACCGTTTCGGTATCGCCCATGGTGTAGTAATGAAGGCAGGGAACGCCGGCAGCTTTGAGTTCTTTGGATTGCTGCATACACCATTCAATGCCTACTTGTTTGACGGCTTCGTCATCTTTCGCTTTCAATACCTCGCGAACAAAGTCTTCCGGCAGGTTGATGAAAAATTTGCGCGGAATAGAATTCAACTGATACTTTTTGGTGAGTGGTTTTAGGCCAGGCACGATAGGTACTTCTATGCCGCCGGCCCGGCAGGCCTCAACGTATTCAAAGTATTTGCTGTTATCAAAAAACATTTGCGTAACGATATACCCTGCGCCTGCATCCACTTTTTCTTTGGTAAAATGCAGATCAGTGGCCATGTTGGGCGACTCAAAATGTTTTTCCGGATATCCGGCAATCCCAATACAGAAATCCGTGGGCTCGCCATTTTGAATATTCAGATCCAGGTATTTTCCATGGTTCATGCCGGCTATCTGACGCACCAGATCCAGTGCGTATTTATGTCCTTCTTCTTCCGGGATAAATTTGTCTTCAAACTGACGCGCATCCCCGCGAAGTGCAAGTACATTATTGATTCCCAGGAAGTTAAGGTCAATTAAGGCGTTTTCTGTTTCCTCAACGGAAAAGCCTCCACAGATCAGGTGTGGCACTGCATCCACGCCATAACGATGCATAATAGCTGCACAGATACCCACTGTTCCAGGGCGTTTCCGGATGGCTGTTTTATCATAATATCCGGATGGCCGTTTCTTGTAAATAAACTCCTCCCGGTGATAGGTCACATCAATAAACGGAGGTTTGAACTCCATTAAAGCGTCCAGGGTCTTGAAAATAGCCTGCATGCTGCCACCCTTCAACGGAGGCAGCACCTCAAAAGAAACCAGGGTTTTACCCTTTGCTTTTTGGATATGTTCAGTGACTTTCACAGTGTTTGAGTGTTTGGGTGTTTGGGTGTTT
>DLXL01000105.1:0-886 GCA_003448025.1 Saprospirales bacterium
TACACCCCACCACCCCCACAATACACCCAAAAACACCCCACATACCCCACACACCCCCCATAAACCCCATAACCCCCCAAACCCCACATCACTTCCCTTCATTCATCTCCTCCCCTAAAGTATTGAAGGAAAGTACCGTCATACAAATCAATAATCCAGCAGGAAACATCACCCACCAGGAACGCACCGGATTAGATTGAACATTCTCCATAGCCAGTAAACTCCCCCAGGAAATACCTTTCAGGGATTCCCCTCCAAAGCCAAGGAAGGAAAGAGTAGCCTCCAACGTAACAGCTCCTGCTACCCCAAAAGCTAATGCTACCCAAACCGGACGCATGGCATTTGGAATGGCATGCCTGAACAGGATACGCCACTCCTGCATACCAAGCCCTCTGGCAGCTTGTATATAATCCAGTTCCCTGATACGTAGTAATTCTGCACGGATAAAACGGGCTACTCCGGTCCAGCTCATGGCGCCAATCAAAACGATCAACAACCAAATGGAATCGTTCTGCCGCTGCAGCATAACGGAAAGCGCAATAATCAACACCATTTTGGGCAACGCATTGACCAGTTCCGCTCCACGCATAATGAACAAATCTGCCGGAAGTGTTACCCTTTTCGAGAAAACCTGGATTTTTGATAACACAAAACCCGCCAAACTAAATACAATGAGCACACCCCAAAAAATAGCGAAACTCTCCCACCAGACTGTCGAATTTTGGGCGGTATCTAACAGATATTGCCTCCCGATAAAGCCATAAAAATAGGCAACGGGCACCCCCAATAAAGTAATCCAAAGAAGCCCTCTTTGCAACGTTAAACGGGTATCTCCAAAAAATCCGGCAATCGTACCAAGCGTCAGTCCTATCAACACGGCCGCTGA
>DLXL01000105.1:1030-6008 GCA_003448025.1 Saprospirales bacterium
AGGCCATCAACATGGCTACACTTCCCGTTAAAAGGGCAACCCTGCAGCCTGAAACATTCGTAGCAGAAACATCCCTTCCTACCCCATCGGTACCCAGAAAATGCCTGAATCTGGATGTCAATCCAGGCTGAACCGCACCCGGCGGTAATAGTCCGGATATATTACGAGTAGAATACTCTCCGGGTGAAAAGGGAATCAACGCATAAATGGGGGGCTCATCAAATTGATTGATGTCTTTCCAGGTTTCATAAGGTGTTTCACGTTCAAACTTGCCTAAAACAGGATGCGCGCGCAAAAAAGATGATCCTTCAAATAAGACCCGGAGTCCGGGATAGTAAACCTCCCCTCCTATTTTACAAACCAGTGGCTTGCCATTAGCAATGACATCTCTAAAAATGGCCAGAAACAAGATCAGCCCTAAAAATCCAATGGCAATTTTCTTAGACATAATAATTAGCTCATCCCATTGCAGGCTGTTTAGTTTCTAAAGGTAAATGTATGATATATTGAGCAGGTAAAATGGGTATTTGCGCTACGCTTCGGGTAAAACCCAACACAAATCCGCCGCCGCCAGCTCCGCAAATCTTCAATGCAAACTGCTGATGATCAAGGCTCTTTTCCCAAACTGACTTTAACGTTTCCGGAATCATGGGTGAAAAATGATTCCATTGATATGCTGATATAGCATGTATGTTTTCCCAAAAAGCGGATACATCAGCCGACAACCAGGCTGCAACCATGGCCTCATGTGCCACAAGATATTGTTGCTGCAAAAACCGGGCAAATGATGCTGTATGACTTTGAGCCAAAAACCAGTCAATAAGTTTCTGGCTGCTTCTAGGCAAGGTTGAATCTATCAAAAATACAACAGGGGGATTTGCCCCCCATATTGGGGTATTTGCAAGTTCAACCTCTGTTTTTCGCCGAATGATTACGGGCAAATTCAAATAGCTGGTCATTGGATCTATTCCCGAACTACTCCCGTGAAAATACCCTTCCATTTTGGCCAGCGTGGATTTCAGCGAACCGGGATCCAACTCAGGCTGTTCCACATATCTCTGATAAACGGCCGCACAGAATGCCCCGGAGCTACCCAGGCCATAACCGGTTGGAATATTTGAATCAAAATATAGGCCGTTATGCAAGTCTTTTTCAAAAGACTCCACATCCAGACCTAACACCTCCTGTAAGGTTTTGCTTCGTGCAAACGATAGCATTTTTTCAAAATAAGGAGACCTGTTGCGCCCATAAGCCCATTTGCCGCCAAATGCCGGCAACGGTATAGCTAACGCCGTCGCACCTAGCAACAACACATGTTCTCCAAATAATAGAAGTTTAGCAGGGAAAGTCCTTTCATCCGTATTCATAAGCTGTAGCTAAGGTACATTACATGCGCGGCAAAACGAGCGATGTGATTTGCTTTACCACGTAATCTTCCATCTGGGTGGTTATCATTTTATTATCCGATCTACAATTGCATAAAATCCTCCCGGAACACCTGATCCAACAACTCCACTAAAAAGTCAGCATCACGATAGTTAAAAATAACGGGAGGTTTGATTTTCAACACATTATGCTGTGGCCCATCTGTACTCATAAGGATACCAAGATCGCGCATTCGATTGGCCAGATATGAAGCACGAGGCTCGTCGGGATCCAGGTTAACCGGGTCTTTCACCAGTTCAAAACCAAGGAATAAGCCTGGCCCGCGAACATCACCGATTCCTGGAAAACGCTGAGCGAGTTCCCTTAGTTGAGCACTCAAATAAATGCCGGTGTCATATGCATTTTGCTGCAACCCCTCTTCACGAATGATTTTTAATACTTCGGTACCAATGGCACAAGACACCGGATTGCCCCCGAAAGTATTAAAATACTCCATCCCGTTGGCAAACGCATCGGCAACTGCTCTGGTGGTCACCACTGCAGCAACCGGATGCCCATTTCCAATGGGTTTTCCTATAGTGACAATATCCGGTTGAACACCATGTTCCTCATAGGCCCAAAAATGCCTTCCATGCCTCCCACAACCTGTTTGTACTTCATCAGCAATGTAAAGCCCCCCCGCCGCTCGAACAGCCCGCACTGATTCTTGTAAAAAATCAGGCGGTAATGGGATTTGTCCGCCACAACTGATCACTGACTCGCAAAGAAAAGCTGCAGGTCCCCTACCCTGACTTTGGATTTCCACTATGAAATCTGCTACATGTTTGGCGTATTTACGACCAGTCTCTGGAGTGTTTCCCCTGTAAAGCCCCCTAAATGCATCAGGTAATGGCGCTACATGGATATATGGTGGAGCCCCCTTGCCTCCTGGACCATCAAATTTATAAGAGCTTACTTCCACACAGCCCTGCGTATTACCATGGTAGCCCACTTCCATTACGATCATATCCCTTTGCTGTGTGTAGTTTTTAGCCAGTCTCATAGCCAATTCGTTTGCCTCACTTCCACAGTTTACAAAAAAAGCAACCTCCAGCGCAGAAGGAAATGTACCTAGCAATTCCTCTGCAAAACGTACGATATTTTGGTGTAAATACCGGGTATTCGTATTTAAAACAGACATTTGCCGCTGCCCTGCACGCACAACCCGAGGGTGTTCATGGCCAACATGGGCTACATTATTTACTGTGTCCAAAAATCGCCGACCCTTATCGTCCAAAAGATACTGACGCCACCCACGTGTGATCGTCAAAGGGCGACGGTAAGAAACACTTAAGTTTTTTCCCAAATGCTGCTTCCGGTATGTTATGATCTGGGATGGAAATTCCGACACTGATTGGTCGGGTATCAGGGAAGTAGGACCGCATATCAAACCTGGGTTTGGACAAATACTCGTCCAGATGGTTCTTTTTTCCGGAAATGCGACTCCCGGAAAGTCGCCAGCCCTCCCCAGGGTATCAAGCATCACCTGGAAATGCACATGTGGCGACCAGTTTCCATTTTCAGGCATTGGACCAATTTCACAGAGCTTTTCCCCGGCTTTAAACGCCTGACCAACCGCAATATTTTCGAGTGAGGCTCTGGTTAAGTGGCCATAAAGGGTATAAAATGGCACTTTATTTCCACCCTGCGTTTCAAAATGATGCTCCAATAGGATCGTAGGTCCGTAGTCCCGATCATTTGCATTATCCTGAAAACTATGCACAACACCATCAAAAGGAGCAAAAACAGGTGTTCCGGGTGGCAAAAAAACATCAAGTCCGATATGTACCGTGCGCCATTCAGGGCCCTCATTGCCACGCACCTCATAGTCATCTGAGGTGTAAAAAGGGCGTACTTCATCATATTTCCCAATACCGGGCCGTAAAACGTCGGAAACAGATCCGCTACTAGCCCCACCATCCATTCTGAGCCGGTCATCAATCAAATGATGTAACTTTTGTGCGTCTTCAATATCCGCCCAGGTGCCCAGGTCGGGGCTGCCAACACCGAGATCCAACCAAATAGGATCTTTCAGGCTGGATGGCACTATGGAGCAGAACCTGTGACGCTGCTCATGAGTCCACTGTACAAATGCATCCTTTTGTGGATGAGGCTCCAATCCACAGGCAAAACGTATACTGGCATGGGCAAGAACCGGATGAATACTGCGCAGTTTTTCCATCAAATCCCAGGCAGCTTGATCACTGATTTGCAGATATTCATTGTCTGGATTTTCGGCCAGGTTCATAGCTGAACAGGTTACACTGATGAGTAACCTTGCTCCAATAAGTGGAAACAGTGCTTCTGCCTCAGCTTCTGTCAGTGGAAAAACCTGATGGAACCCTTGTGTCACCTGTATAATGGCAGTTAGAGGGTCCGGTTTATTCATGGCAATATATGCAGCAGCAATGGCCAGATCATTTACGGTATGAGTGAACACCATGTCGCCAAAATCAATCACCCCGGGCACCCTTGGGTCAACTGCGTCTTCACTTATGAGGATATTGTAATCATTGGCATCATTGTAGCAAACACTTTTTCGAAGCTTTGGAAACAGCGGAAGTGCTTGATTTTCAAATAGCTGCAAATAATAAGAAGCTATTTCAAACTTTTCAGGATCAGCAATTTTGTGAAGTTGCTCCCGGGTCCAACTTGCTTGTGAAGCGTCCCATTTAATAAACCGGTGAGCTGCCGGGTGTTCAAAATCTGCCAATACCCTGGCCAAATGGCCACACATTTTCCCTACCCTTTCAAGTAGAACAGGCGAATGGGGTTGTACATGCGCCAAACAACGCCCGTTGATCCAGGTTAACAGTCTTAAAAACCGTTTTGAGCCATCAGGTGCTTCAATAACCGTAATATCTTCTCCCCGGACAGATTGTACTACACGCGGTATTTCAAGATCCCCTGACCGAATTTGCAAATGGTGCATCAATGCATTTTGCATTTCCAATTGATCGCGGCGTTCTTCACGATTGGCAATCTTCAAGGTGAATTTTTTTCCGGACGATGTCTCAATTTTGAAATTCAGGTCAATTTCACCGGGGAGAGGCATTATTGAAGCCTCTAATTGAAAATATTCCAGGGCCAGGGAACGAATTTGGTCAATGCTGAATAGCATGTAGGTACATTTTTGAGGTAAATATAGAGGGTGGCCAATAATTGCTCAACTTAAAAGAAATACCCCAGCCAGGTTCCCATGGCTGGGGTATTTCTAAATCATATTCCAGGTGGCGTGTTGGGGAGTTTCTGACAGAAGCAAAAAAATCCCCGATACACGCTGAGACTAAAAGAGGTAGTTATTGAACCAAAAACTTTTTCGAGAATTTTTTACCAGAAGTCTCGATAACCGCTGAATAAAGCCCTTTAGGTAAAGCATTTAAGCTCAAAGTATTATCCTTTTCGAGCAACTGATCTAAAACCAATTTTCCATTATTGTCATAAATCCACAATCGTCCATGTTCACTTTCCAATAAATTGATTTG
Source organism: Saprospirales bacterium (assembly GCA_003448025.1). Taxonomy (GTDB): domain Bacteria; phylum Bacteroidota; class Bacteroidia; order Chitinophagales; family Saprospiraceae; genus M3007. The sequence goes on from DLXL01000105.1 coordinate 5,941, forward strand.
GATCATGTTACTCTGAACAAGTGTAGGAAAAAAGGCAACTGCAGCCTCTTTTTCAAGGTCTCCCGTTA
>DLXL01000105.1:6168-11358 GCA_003448025.1 Saprospirales bacterium
AGTGGAAAGAAAAACAACTGGCTTGGAAGAAACCAGCACATTGTCGCCAGTTTTACCTCCATTGTTATCGGCGCATAAACTTACAAAATAAAAAGTTGCCTTATTTCCCGATGCACTGGCAGGCGCCGTCCAGGTAAATGTCCAGGAAGTACTTCCGTTTGATAAAATTTTGGGAGAAGATTGCCGTGCATACCTTTTTCCTGAAGCCCCACTTCCAATGTTAACGCCGGTACCTGCAGTAAGTGTACCACACATAGCATTGGCATTATCAAAGCAGGTTAATTGGAAGCCGGCCCTAATGGCATTACTGGTGTTTTTCAGGGTAATGGTATAAGTAGTGTTAGCCACTACGGTGTCAGGCACACCACTGATGGCGACTGTGCCTGTAAACATACCTCCGCTATGGCAATCTGATTGAGCACAAGTGTTTTCTCCGGGCGCTCCTGTTTTGCCGGTTGGCGGGTTATTGGGGTTTTTCATCGCATTGGTCAATCCAAACCAAAGGCAAATCAGCATCAGGCATGCTGCAAAAAGATTACGATTCATGAAAATTTTTAATTAGTGCGTGATCACAAGTTTGGATACGCCTTGCCGACATTGAACAAGGTAAATGCCTGCAGGCCAATGTTGAACATCAATGGTTTGAAATGGCTGTGCCGGGGAACGATAAACTAATGAACCCGATGCATTTGTAATCGTTATTAAATCATCCGCATCAACCTCCCTTATCTCGATATTTACCTGACTTGATCCGGGATTCGGGTTAATGACTAAGGCGCCATCACCTGGTTGTCCCGGCTCTGCAGTAGAAACAGTTCCATTGAATGCATTAAACGTTGGATCCTGAATAATAAATGGCCCTGTGCCGTTGGGCACCCTGGCATAACCTTTATCAGTAACCTGCTGGCCAAAACTGATGTTGTCCAGAAACGCACTCTGGGGATTTACCAAACTGATCGTTTCTCCAGTTGCAGATAACTTGAAACTGGCATGCAATGGTCCCTGGTTGCCATCTTCATCTGCCCAAACAATGAGATAATCATTAGCTGGTATTACAGTACCTGCCGGGAAAACCCACTTGCGCAGATTTTCAGGATTATCTGAGAGGGCATAATCCGTTAAATCCACAGCATTGGAACTAAGATTAAACAGCTCAATCCAATCGTCATATTCACCAGATTCATCTGCAGCAGTAAGGGTATTGGAAGCCATGATCTCATTAATCACAACTGGAGGATTTGCCACCCAGGCCGCGCCTGTATAGTAATAGAAAACATCATGTTCTGCTCCTTTGGGGTGAAAAGTAAGGGTTTTGGCAGTGTTATCAGATGCAGCCTGTATGTAAAAACGGACCAGAGTTCCGGTACTGAAACCTGGAATTTCAGCACCAAAAACACCATCTCCTGCAGCTCCATCATCGTGCTGACCATCATCATACATCAGGGTCTTCGAAAAATGTCCATAGGCCCCCGGGCAATAAAAAAGGGTTACTTCTGAAATGCCATTGGAGGAAGTAACCGTAGACTGGATATGAACGGCTTCGTCGGCAGCAGGATCCTTCCAGATACCGGCCTGATTTTTCATAATAACATTACTGATCGCTGGCCCAACTACATTCATCTCTGGATTATTCAGTAAGGTAGTTCTATGATTAAGCACAAACGTCTTAATGGTCTGCCTTTCTGTGTTGTATTGGGTATTGGAATACAGTTTTTTGGGATCAGCCTGAACCGCTGCTCCGATCAGATTGTGGTATTGATCTACCAGGGCATTGAATTCAGTGGTGTTCATTTCATCTTCAATCAAGGTTCTGAAATGGGCTAAATACCTCTGACGGATACTTGGAACGGCAAGCAACTTATTTAGTAAAGGGTAGTTTACCTTGGTCTGGTTGTAAAACACACCCCAGTTGACAGCGTTGGATTTCATGACGGTATTACCATCAAACTCCAAAGGAGTCATTCGTTGTGTTTCGGGGTCCCAGTAAAGGTAATAATCCATTTTTCCTTTAAAAACATAGCTGTCGTCATCAGAAAAGGCGATTTCAGAGGCCAGAAACCACAAGGTTCTGTCCAGATCCAGCACCTCTGAGACTTCTGTTTCCAGGTTGTTCAAAGGCGTTGTGTTCAATACTTCACAGGTGTTGACCAAATCATCCCAAGGGTTTGTTTTGGATGTATTTTTTAACGTGTAGTACTGTTTGTAGGTGGTGGTATCTGGCCCTAAGTAATTCATCCCCCCGGTGCCATCTCCCCAGCCGCCACCCTGACCAGGCCCGCCACCTCCGGAAGGACGATCCGCGCGCCAACGGGTGCCATTATTGCTAAAAAACCACTCCTGGATGTAATCCCCGTTAATTTGCTGCACATTAGGATACACCCCCCAGTTTAGACCATTAATTTTAAGGGTTACAAAATTGGCTTTTGCTGCAGGTATGTGTCTGCGAATCTGGTGCAGGTAGGAAACCTCACGCATAAAGGAAGCGTCATCAAATGCATTATTCAGGTTTAGGGTTGAATAACCATTGATGTCCTGCCCCTCTACGAACGCATCCAGAGTGATGTTGAATGATTTTTTATCTGAATTCTGAATCTGCGTATAAGATGTATTTCCCTTAAAACGCACCCCGACGTTGAGAAATGTGTCGTTTGCCACAATCATCGTTGCTGGAATGTCCGTTTTACTGATGTAGTTGGTTTTCATTAAATTCCAAAAATCAGGCTGATCAAACCAAAGTTGGATTTCCTGAAAAGTGGTTTCGTCATACAGTCCTGTAACTGGCCGACCATTGGTGTACAAAATATGCTCATTTTGAGCAAAGAACATGGAACTGGGGAGATATTGGGCCTTGGATGAAAGAACCCCAACAAAGATGGAAAGAAAAGCAAGCAAGGTTACCTTTTTCATAGGATGAAATAATGGTTAATTCAGGTGCAAATTTCAGAAAAATCGCCCCTTGTTTAATGGAAAAAGCCCTCTGATTAGAAAACAGGAGGGCAATCTATGCCAAAAATGAAGACAAAGGCGGATAGAATCAATCAATAGTCAGTAACTGACATAAAATCATTCCGTCGAGCACATTTGCCATTTGACGCAACTGTTTTAGTATGGTTTAATTCAGCTACCTCTTCCATGATGACCAGCGCCACCATGATCACCGATCAAAGCTTATTTACCTTGACTTGTTCAACACGAAAATTTAAAGTCTCCGGATGTGTGCAGCCTGAAAAATATTCATTGGTTGCCGGACGAAGGTTGCGTTCCATGCCGCTACCTTAGCTGTATGGAGGAGTTATCCCATCAACTTTTACGTACCTATCCACTGCGGCAGCCGGAGTTGGACCTGTTTTTATCATACTGGAAATCAACAAACTATGAAAAGGGGCGTCATTTATTAAGGGAGGGGCAGGTTAGCAACTACCTGTATTTTGTTGGCTCTGGCTCGGTTCGTATTTATTACCTCAAAGAGGACAAGGAGATAACAGAATGGCTCACGCTGGACAATTCCTTCTTTTTTTCCATTCGAAGTTTTTTCAACCGTACTCCGAGCAATTTATCCATTCATTTATTGGAACCCTCCTGTATTTATCAATTGCATCACGATGATCTGATGCAATTGTGCGATCAATACCATGAAATCGAAAAACTTTTCAGGCGAATGGTCACCACTTCTTTGGTCTTGTCGCAGATCAGAATGGAGAGTATTCAGTTTGAAACAGCACAACAACGGTACCACCGTTTGCTGGAACAATCGCCGGATATCCTGAAACGGGTTCCGCTCAGTTACATCGCCTCTTTTCTGGGCATCACTCAGGAAACCCTCAGCAGGGTTAGAAATTCCAGGTAAGGCAGTCATTATTTGATTTTTGTCAAATGATTTGCCAGGTCTATTCCCAGACATTTGTGCACGAATCGGTGCGCAACGATTCTCATGTAACCACTTAGTGCAGGCAACTGTACATGTATTTAAAAGCTATATCGCAGGTCAACAACACCGAGGCGATACCATCCATGACATTGTTATGAAAAAATCGACCCTTATTTTCCTGCTTTCAGTAGGTACCATTTTGCCGGGTATGGCACAATCCAATAGTCCCAAATTAGGTGATGCGCCACGCGCACAGATACTTAAAGCACTGACCAGGGAAGAAAAGGCCCGGCTGGTGGTTGGAACAGGTATGCGCATGAGCGACCTTACCGTCAATACCAATGCTCCAGCCACAACTCCTAATGCCGGCGCTACTGTAACAGGCAATATTCAGGGGGCAAATTTTGCCACCGGAGAATCCAAAGTGCCGGGAGCTGCCGGTATTCTTTATGAAGTACCCAAACTGGGAATTCCTTCCATTGTATTAGCGGATGGTCCGGCGGGACTCCGCATTAATCCAATGCGAAAAAGTATGCCGGATAAGACTTTTTATTGCACGGCATTCCCTGTGGCAACCTTGATTGCTTCTTCCTGGAATCAGGAATTGGCAGAACAAATAGGCGTTGCCATGGGTGAGGAAGCCAGAGATTATGGGGTAGATGTGCTGCTTGCTCCGGCATTGAATATTCATCGCAATCCACTTGCCGGAAGAAATTTTGAGTATTTCTCGGAAGATCCCCTGATTTCGGGCAAAATGGCCGCCTCGCTGGTCAGGGGGATCCAGTCAAAGGGGGTTGGCGCCGCTATTAAGCACTTCGCTGCCAATAACTCGGAAACCAACCGGATGAACCTCAATACTGTAGTCAGTGAGCGCGCATTAAGGGAAATCTACCTTAAAGGGTTTCAGATTGCTGTAAAGGAAAGCAAACCATGGACTGTCATGTCCTCCTACAACAAGATTAATGGAGTGTACACTTCAGAAAGCCCTGAACTACTAACTCAAATCCTGCGAAAAGAATGGGGATTTGATGGTCTGGTCATGACGGACTGGTTCGGCGGAAAGTCTACGCCTGATCAATTGAAAGCAGGGAATGATCTGATTATGCCGGGTACGCCAGTGCAAATCGACGCGGTACTTCAGGCGCTTCAGAGCGGTGACCTTACCGAATCTGCCCTGAATATTAATGTTGAACGCCAGCTGGATCTGATTCAAAAAACCGGCACCTTTCATGGGCGTGTGGCCTCCCACAAACCGGATTTGAAGGCGCATGCCGTGCTTTCCCGTACAGTGGCTTCAGAAGGAATGGTTTTGTTGAAAAATG
>DLXL01000105.1:11532-14535 GCA_003448025.1 Saprospirales bacterium
TAGAGGAAAACGCGTTGCCTATTAAGCCCTCCGTCAAAAATATTGCCGCATTTGGCAACACTTCCTATGATATAATAACCGGTGGCACGGGCAGCGGTGACGTTAATGAAGCGTATTCTGTCTCTTTGGAAGATGGACTAAAGGCAGCCGGATTTATCCTGGATGAAGATTTAAAAAGGACCTACCAGCAATATATCCAAACGGGCAAGGCTGCCAGACCGCCTAAAAAATCCTTTTTTGAGCAGGAGGCGCCTATTACGGAAATGACATTAAACAAAGCCATTTTTGCTGAAAAAGCCATAACGGCTGATCTTGCGGTAATCACCATCGGGCGTAATTCAGGCGAATTCCAGGATCGGAAGCTGGAGAACGATTATTACCTCAGTAAGCCTGAAAAAATGATGCTTCAGCAGGTTTCAGATGCTTTTCATGCTGCAGGGAAAAAGGTAGTTGTTATCATCAATACCGGTGGGGTAATAGAGGTGTCCAGTTGGCAACATCTGGCGGACGCCATTTTACTGGCCTGGCAAGGCGGACAGGAAACAGGCCATGCGATTGCGGATGTCCTGACAGGTAAAGTCAATCCTTCCGGGAAGTTGGCTACCACTTTTCCTGTGGATTATCCACAAGTACCCAACTCCGGCGGTTTTCCTGGTTCTCCTGCCAATATGCCTGTCGAAATCAGATATGAAGACGGTATTTATGTAGGATACAGGTATTTTGATGCCTTTGATGTAAAACCGGCATTTCCTTTTGGATTCGGATTGTCTTATACCAATTTTACTTACGGAACACCGGTTCTGAACTCCGGCAAATTCAGTGGAAAATTGATTTGCACCCTGGACATTACCAATACAGGCCAAACCGCCGGTAAAGATGTGGTACAGTTATACGTTAGTGCACCACAGAGCTCTCTGGAGAAACCGGTTAAGGAACTTCGTGCTTTTGCAAAAACATCGCTTTTGGCCCCAGGTGAAACCCAAACGGTGAAGTTCATGATTCAACCTTCGGATCTGGCGTCCTTTCACCCCAATTCCAATACCTGGTTGGTAGAAAAAGGTACTTACCATCTATTAATCGGAGCCAGTAGCCGGGATATACGACAGAAAGTTGACTTCATCGTGCCGTCTAATATAACGGTAGAGAAAGTGAAGTCGGTATTGAAACCGGTTACGCCACTTCAGGAGTTATCGCGCCGTTAGCTTAGAGTATGTCTGAAGCTGTATCAAAAGTGATTTTTACCGTAGAGACGGAGCGGCGCAGAGGTTTAAATAATTGGTTTTCAAGCTCTCTGTGCCTCTCCGTCTCTGCGGTAAAAAATTTGACCTTTGAACCAGCCTCTGGCAAATATATCTGTAAAACCAGTGGTCTTACATGTTCAAACTCATCTTCAGCTTCTTTTCTACCTCTTCTACGGTGTCCTTGAACACAATATCTGTATCCATCATGTCCTGAACGGCTTTGCAGGAATATATCACCGTGCTATGGTCTCTGCCACCAAATTGCTCCCCGATGGATTTCAATGACTTGTTGGTGAGTTTTTTGGCCAGATACATGGATAGCTGACGGGCAATGACGATATTCCGCTTTCTGGTTTCATGATGGAGTTTATCTACCGGAACGCTGAAATGCTCTGCCACCAACTGTTGAATGAATTCTACCGTAATCTCTTTATTAATGGTTGTGACAAAATTCCGGATCACTTCCTTGGCAAGCTCCATATCCACATCGCGGCGGATCAGTGTACTTTGGGCTAAAAGGGAAACCATCACACCTTCCAGTTCACGGATGTTGTTTTTGATATTGTAGCAAATAAACTCCAAAACATCCGTTGGAATATCTACACCTTCCTCTTCCATTTTGGTTTCGAGGATGGCCATTCTGGTTTCCAAATCCGGCGCTTGCAGATCCGCGCTGAGTCCCCATTTAAAACGGGAAATCAATCGCTCTTCCATGCCCTCCAAATCTTTTGGTGCACGGTCTGAAGTGAGTATGATTTGTTTGCCGTTCTGGTGCAGTTGATTGAATATATGGAAAAATATTTCCTGCGTTTTTTGTTTGCCTGAAAGGAACTGAATGTCGTCAATGATCAGTACGTCAATCATCTGGTAGAAGTTGACGAAATCATTTACGGAGTTATTCTTAATTGCCTGGATGATCTGGTTGGTAAACTTTTCAGCGGAAACATATAACACAGCCTTTGATTCAATCCGGCTGACAATATCATTGCCTATTGCCTGTGCAAGGTGTGTTTTTCCCAGTCCAACATCTCCAAAAATAAATAATGGGTTAAAGGCAGTCCCCCCCGGCTTTTTTGCAATGGCCAATCCTGCATTACGAGCCAATCGATTGCAGTCGCCTTCAATAAAATTATCAAAAGTGTAGTTTGGATTCAATTGCGGATCTACCTTGATCCGTTTAATACCAGGTATGACAAATGGGTTTTTGATCATCTCTGCATCAAATGAACCCGGCACAGGCTCACTATCCTTATCAGAGGATGGTCTTGTGTCAATTTTACCAGATTGCGTGCCATTGCCTGCCGGCATAGCGCCACTTTCCGGGATATGGTATACCAACCGTCCGCGTTCACCCAACTCCTGCCGGATGCTCTTTTTTAATAGCTGTACATAGTGTTCTTCGAGCCACTCAAAGAAAAATTTATTGGGCACCTGAATCGTAAGTACCTCAGTATCAAGATGCACCGGTTTGATTGGCTCAAACCAGGTCTTGAAACTTTGCGGGCTAACACTTTTTTTGATGGTACGCAGACAATCGTCCCATACCATCTGGCTGTCTCTTGTCATACCAGATAGATACATTTGGTTGCCGGGAACATCCCGTTATTTGTTCAAATCGGTGAAGCTGTTCAGTCGAGTAGGACGACAAAGATTGAGCTTCTCAGCGACCTGGACAAATAGAATTGAAGTTTTTTATCGATTTTTTTTTCTCGTTTTCAAAAGGAGTTGAAAACGAGCATTTTGTGAAATTCAGGAATCAAAG
>DLXL01000105.1:14665-16245 GCA_003448025.1 Saprospirales bacterium
AGAAGAAATCAGGAAATTGAATTTTTAAAAAATATTAGAACATTAAACTACTATTTAGCGTATTTTCAAAATAATAATTTCAATAAATTCAAATATTCAAACTATTATAATTTGTCCGATTTTCACTCAGGTATGTTTGAAACATTTTCAAATGAACAATGATAAGGTCCAAGAGCCTTGAAAGTCAGCAGGTAAGTAAGACAATTACAACCTATAAAAACAAACTGTTTTGCGAATCCATCGATTCGCAAAACAGTTTTCCAAAAACTGGTAAAGCGAGCACTGAAAAGCGCAAAAAAACGCGTAACAATAATGTTATAAATTACGGCAAATTGACAACTTATACATTATCAAGCAATTGCCTAGAATAGTTTTCCTGCCTCGGTTCGGACTGCCATAATAGCGGTCTGTAAAGATGTAATTTGCTGCTCATCCAGCGACTTCAACAAGGCATCAGCAAGAGCTTCCGAGTCGCTTTCAGGATCTAATTCCTGACCAGTCATAGTCACCATCGCCAAGGTGTTGTTTCTGGCCATTCGAATAATTTGCCACAACGTATCCGAAACATATAATTGCTGGGAAACATTGTGCTCAAACTCCTGGTTAATGGCCATCAGCAGCACTCCGCGCAACTCTCTAACTTTCATGCCTGGCATTCGGACACGAAGCATTGTGTTGGCTACATCGGCCCTGTCACATAACAACATCAATCGCTCATAAGCTGACAATCTCACCGGTAGCGTTACTTTTTGGGCTTCATTTCTCAACATCGCATGATCAATGCGCTGACGCTCATCCAACAGCATCTTCAGCAAGTAATAAGCTGTAGCTCCTACGATCACTGCAGGAATACTTAGCTTCAACAACTCCAGAAAAAACTCCATAATTATAAATGTGGGGAATGTGGGGAAAGTGGTAATTTCAGAGAATGGGGGCAAAGGTATGAAGCCTGCCTGAACATTTTTTAACGCTAACTGTTATGAGTTTCGTACTTTTGCGCCACTAAAGGCATTCTAATTCATGGGAACTATTACAGATAACCATACTACTACGGCTCCAATACATTTAACAGAAGGAGCTGTTGAACAATTGAATCTCATTCGCCAGCAGGAAAACATTCCTGCAGACTATTTCCTTCGTGTTGGAGTGAAAGGTGGCGGCTGTTCAGGGTTTTCTTACGTGCTGGGCTTTGATAAAGCCCAGGAAAACGATGAGTCTTTTGACATTAACGGAATCCAGGTCGTCATGAATAAAGCACATGCCATCTACTTGCTTGGCATGGAGGTAGACTTCCACAATGGTTTGGAAAATCGCGGTTTTACGTTTGACAATCCAAACGCTAAAAGCACTTGTGGCTGTGGAACGTCCTTTGCAGCATAAAATCTTAAGAAAATCCTTTGTGGCACGAGTGGTGAAGCAACCTAGTTGACTACCGTCACGGTTCCCTGGAATCTTTTCCGTTTTCCATCTAAAAACTCTACCACAACGAGGTATGGATAGACTCCCGGATGCGCACCTTGCCCATCCCAACGGCCATTCCATCCTAAGCCGGGAGCGTTGGCAGGAAAATTTTGCCGTTC
>DLXL01000105.1:16408-22978 GCA_003448025.1 Saprospirales bacterium
AATTTTGCCGTTCAAAAATCAAACTGCCGCTGCGACTGAAAATCTGCATGGAAGCTATTTGCTTCACACCTGCTCCGGCAAACAAGGTGAAATATCCATCTTCGTCAGTACTTCCTGGCTTGATCGCATTTGGCAGATAAAGCGGGGCAGATGCGATTTCCACGACTTGTTTATCCATATCAATACATCCGTTCTGATCCTTGACAGTCACCATAATTTGGGTGGTTTCCTGTATGCTGATTGCCTGACGAAGTGTATCCTGCTGCACAAATAGCTCTTCAGGCTCCCAGACGATTTCCTGTAAAAACTCCCTTTCTACACTTGTAATAGCACGCAACCCGAATATTTCGCCAGATGTAACAACGCCAGATGTGATTTCCAGTTTTACCGAAAGTGCCGCAGGTTCTTTTAAGGTAATTTTCCACTGCCTGACAGCTCCGTTGGCATCCCGAACGTACAGGGTGTAAACACCTGCCCATAACCTGTCGAATGTAGGGTTCGTAGAGAAATTCTGGCCATCTAATGAATAGTAAAATGGGGCAATCCCTCCGTATACTGCATCCACATGGATAGCTCCGTTGCGGAATCCATAACATTGAACCGGAGTAATAAGCGTGCGAACACTGTCACCACCCTGTCCTGAAACGATTCCAGGGGTCATAGTAATCCACAACAGGGAAAAAATGGGAACAAAACACTTGTTCATGGGTAAGAGTTAGATCTTGATTAAATGAAATAGTGAATGGAATCCAAGAACAACCCTGTTTGCCATTCGCTGCCCGAAGATAAGTTTTTTTTGAAAAATTGGCTACTATTGCCTTCTTTTAATCGACTTCGCCGGGAATATGACAAACAGCCTGCCAATTATGCTGAGCACTGCATTGGGTCGCGTATTTTTTGTGACCGGGTACATCCTGTGCTTGTTCTTGGCAGATTGCCATAAAGTTCCGCCCAATGCATTAACAACGGTTCCAATCTTAGATCAAAACAGTCAAATGGGTGTTAACACCGGATATTTCCCACAGGTATGGACTGATCAAAAGCAAATCACACTGGCAAGGGAATATGGTTGCCGCACCTTTAGAACCGGTTTATTTCACAATGTTTTGGAACAATGGGGATATGAAGAAAAAAGACAGGCCTTACTTTTTGCCAGTCAACTTGGCCTTGTAGATGTAGTAGGTATTTTGGGCTACCCTTCTCCTCAGGCACAGGACACCATAAACCAATGCCCTGGAAATACTGCAACAACTTTTATAGGCCTATACCTGCCTGCCTGGAAAGGACCTTCAACCATTAATGAACAAAATACCTATGCGCTTTATGTCTGGAAGGTAGCCAACACATTCAAAGGTTTGATCCGGATTTATGAAGTATGGAATGAACCAGACGCCGGGTGGGGAGGCCTTCAAAAAGGGCAGCAAGGCAACTGGTGGGAAGCGCCTCCCCCACCCTGCCAAACAGGTTTGAAAGCCCCCATTTTTACCTACATCCGAATGCTGCGCATCACCAATGAAGTGGTAAAAAAAGTGGATCCTGATGCACTTGTAGCGGTAGGCGGCCTTGGCTGGCCTGCTTATCTGGATGCAGTTTGCAGATATACGGATCAACCAGATTCTGGCATAGTAGACCACAATCTATATCCACTAACCGGTGGTGCATATTTCGACTGTATGAGTTTCCATGCATACCCTCACCAGTATGCCATGGGTAGCACAGATACGTTTCCAGCGCGATGTTATTCAAATATAGCCATAGATGGTTTTTGGCAACGAAAATGCCAATTGGAACAGGTACTGCTTCACTATGGGTTTGACAATGTCAAATACCCGAAAAAAAATTGGATTTGTTCAGAATTTAACCTGCCCAGGATAAGCTCAAAAGGGCCATGGGCCAACCCTGATATACAAACTGACTTTGCGATAAAAGCATTGGCATCTGCTTCCGGGCAAGGCGTGAGTCAAATGCACTTTTATGCGCTTTCAGATGGTGGGCATTTTGCGGAAACAGATTCGGAATTTGCATTCATGGGCATGTTTCCCCCCTTAGACACGACGATATTTTCGCAGCCAAAACCTCATCCTATCGCACTGGCTTTAAAACAACTCAAACAACTTACTGAGGGCTTTCGCTTTAATGCTATGCATACTGCAGACCTAAAACTACCGGAATGTTTATCAGGGAGCGCATTTGAAGATAAAAACGGACAAATAGCCTTAATTCTCTGGCAAAATGATTTAGATCATCGGCCAAAAGGTGATCCGGTTTTTAATTTGCCCGAAAAATGGCGGACCAGGCATTGGACATGCTATCCAATTGGTTCAGCTTATGCCCTTGAACCCAATGAAATTCATCAGGAATACATGCTAATACCTGAATATCCCGTCCTTTTGAAAACGAATGGATACTGGCACTAATCAAACTTTACGATGAAGTTCAAACCCTACATTTTATTCTGGTTTTTGCTCTCCTGCTGGACTCAGGCAGCATCGCAAACAATCCTACATGTCAACTGCTCTTATAGCCCAACGGTGATGTTTGTAGCAGCGACAGGGAATCGAAACCACCAACACCGATGGGGGCATCAGCTAATTGGGGGAATAAGCTGGACAAAGTCCCCGAGATTCTCTACCCAAGCCGGAATTGGTTACTCTTTTCTTCAGGCGGAGTATCAATTTGATATTGCCTTCTCAGGAGAAACGTTGAAAACCTGGTACAGGCATCAGGACCTGATTTTTCCCCTTGAAATAAAATATGCCTTCTCAAGTCGGCCAAACCGATTTTATGGCATTTTAGGGATTGTTCCAAGTGTTAATATTGGCAGAAAAGTACTGGAAACCAGAAACTCCATTTCAGGCACGAGAGACGCTACTGATGAACAGTACTATGACCGTTTCGACATGCCTTTATCTATTGGCGCAGGGTATGGCTTTTCCATGAAAAGTATCGGACATGGGTATATCCAGCCTACCTTCAGAACCAACCTTGCCACCGAGGTTTTTTATTTTTTCAGGTACTTATTTGGCCGAAAAAGCAATACCAACGACGATCCTCCTGCATGGAGTAGCCTTGGAATGACCTTGGGATTTGCCTGGTAACAAATTGAGCCCTCCTGAAACAATCAGGAAGGCTCAATCAGATGCGTTAACCGGAGGGCTTTATATGCGCTCAATAACAATCGCCGTTGCGCCTCCCCCTCCATTACAAATCGCGGCAAGACCATATTTGCCGTTGCGATGCTGAAGTACATTATTAAGTGTGGTAACAATACGTGCTCCTGACGCTCCCAATGGATGACCCAGGGACACTGCACCGCCGAATACATTGGTCTGATCATGGCTGATCCCCATAACCTGCTCAAAGGCCATGGTTACCACTGAGAAAGCTTCGTTGACCTCAAAAAAGTCAATCTCGTCTTTAGTTAATCCCGCCATTTTTAGCGCTTTAGGTGCTGCAATCGTTGGCGTAGTGGTAAACCATTCGGGTTCCTGTTCAGCATCAGCGAAGCCACGAATCTTGGCAATCGGTTTGAGCCCAAGTCGTTTAACAGCTGCTTCACTGACCAGAATTAAAGCTGCAGCACCGTCATTGATCGTACTGGCGTTGGCTGCAGTGACCGTACCATCCGGTGTAAAGGCCGGACGCAATCCAGGTATTTTATCGAACATCACCTTTTTGAACTCTTCGTCCTCCAGGATTTGAATTGGTTCTCCTTTTTTCTGAGGTATAATTACCGGCACGATTTCCGTTTTAAACAAACCTGCTTCTGTGGAAGCAGCGGATCTTTTATAGGAGTCGATGGCGAAAGCGTCCTGAGCTTCTCTGCTGATGCCGTATTTTACAGCTGTTGCATCAGCACAAACGCCCATTGCTTTTTGGTTATATACATCGGTCAAACCATCTTTGGCAAGGCCATCAATGATTTCTCCATTACCATATTTATATCCCCAGCGTGCATTGGGAATGTAATAAGGAATTTGGGACATGTTTTCCATCCCTCCGGCCACCACGACATCATTCAGTCCCAGCATTATACTCTGGGCGCCGAGGGTAATACACTTCATACCGGAGGCGCAAACCTTATTAATGGTTGTACATGGAACATGATCCGGAATTCCAGCAAACCGTGCGGCCTGGCGCGCTGGCGCCTGACCCAGGTTGGCGCTAACTACGTTGCCCATTAAAACCTCATTGACCTGGTCTGGAGCGACACCAGCCTTCTCCAGTGCGCCCTTAATAGCAGCAGCGCCTAATTGAGTAGCGGATACTCCCGCCAGGTTACCTCCAAAGCTTCCTATGGGGGTTCTAACGGCAGCCACGATAAAAACTTCTTGCATATAATGTTAAATTGGTTAGGCGAATGAATTTGGTCAAAAGAAATGCAGCATCAATGCATTTTGGAGCGTTTGGCCATCCAGGTTTGTAAAATGGGTACGAACCCCTGTTGAATATCTGCCTCTACAAAATCGATCTTAAATTGCAGGCATTTCATACGGAGCTGCTCCTTGAATGCGCGTACCTGGTTGGTATAATATTCCTTTACCTGATTCGGCTGCAACCGGACTTCTTCTCCACTTTCCATGTCCACGAAAACATAGGGCCGGTTTTCAAACTCAAAATCGAGTTCCTTACTCTTATCGGTCACATGAAACAGTATAACCTCGTGTTTGGCATGCCTAAGGTGACGAAGTGCCGAAAAGACCTCTTCTGCTTTATCCGGTTGTTCCATCACATCTGTGAAGACAACCACCATAGATCGACGGTGAATGGATTCAGCTACCTGGTGAAGACTTGCTGCTAAATCGGTCTTTTTATTTAACTGAGGTTGCTCGATTAACTCCATCAACTTGTTTAGCAGTAATCGATAGTGGACCGTGCTGGACTTTGCATTTGTGGAAAACCTCAAGTCGTCATCAAAAACAGTGAGTCCGAAAGCGTCCCGTTGTTTTTTAAGCGCATTCATCAAAACAGCGGATGCCTGGGCCGCAAAGCATAGCTTATTGCTGTATTTGAACTTCTGGGGATTTTTCTCATCCCAAGGGTAATACATCGTAGATGAGGCATCCAATACTATCTGGCATCGCAGGTTGGTTTCCTCTTCATACCTTTTACTGAAAAGTTTATCAGTGCGCCCATATACTTTCCAATCCATATTCCGGGTACTTTCCCCAGGATTGTACAACCGATGTTCTGCAAATTCCACAGAAAAGCCATGAAACGGGCTTCGGTGAAGGCCAACAATAAAACCTTCTACAACCTGTTGGGCCAGCAGCTCAAGATTACTTCCAAGCGCTCTGATATCCTGACTTTCAAGAATTTGAGACATAAATGCAACTTTTGGGTTCCTTAACACCACATTGAATTCGATTGGCAAAGGTAGGTCATTTCAAACACTTTGGGGCGAATCTGGTTTATTGTTCAAGCGGGTATTTAACGCATCAGGCGAAAAACCCCTATCCGGTACCATGCATTTCATGAAACCATAAATGGTCTTACTTACCTACCTTTGCGGCAGATTAATTTTACAAGCATCAAGATGAAAAATAAAAGTTTGTGGTAGTTGGCAGGCTATCTTTTGCTCACATTCGGCGTCACTTCTATTGTGATGGAGTTAGTGGGTACTCACTGGTATTTTTTGGGGTGGCTTGAAAAACTTGGGCGTTTACCAGCGTTTGTGATCAAAATACTCATGATCATCATAGGAATTGTGGTCATTGTTTTTGCCAGAACAGACTGTGAGAAGGAAAAAAAGAATCAGGAATATTAAAACTCATTTAGCAGTTACCTATGATATCTATGCGAAATCTATCAGGCAGCCTGTGCTTGTTTCTTACCGCTTTGAGCGTGCATGGTCAGCAGGATTCTGTTCAAAGCCCCAAAACTTTTGAAATATTCGACATCGAAAAAGCTCCTGAATTTCCTGGTGGTGAAAAAGCCATGGTTCAGTTCCTGTCAGATAATTTGAAGTATCCCAAACTGGCTCTGGAGAATATGATTCAGGGAACGGTTGTGGTTTCTTTTGTTGTTGACCGGGAAGGAAACATTACAGAGTCCGTTATCCTCAAAGATATAGGTGCCGGTTGTGGAAGTGAGGCGTTAAGAGTTGTCAACTCCATGCCAACCTGGACACCTGGTCAGGCCAATGGCCACCCTGTAAAGGTAAAGTATACGCTGCCCCTTCACTTCAATGTTACCCATTCAAAAAGGAAGCAAACGTTTGGTGATAACTATCTGACGGAGGTTCCTCCGGTATATACGGAACAGGAAACCTGGGATCTTATTCGTGAGGCTGCGGAAGTAAGCAGCCTTTCCGGCCCAATCAAACCTGAGGCACCGTTTTCCGTTGCCAATAGCAACGACAAGCAGTTTATCAAACAACTGGAAATGTCCTTTGGCACCAAACTTCGGGAAAAAGACAAAAAGGAATTGATCAGCCTTAAAGAGGTTGCTCAATACTTTTATCGGGCTCAATTTGCCCCGGAATTTCACATGGGGCCGGGTTACTCCGGTAAATTTGCGCGGTTTCTCACCTCAAGAGAAGACTTTGATTTACAATCGGAAGGTCTGGGA
>DLXL01000105.1:23097-28348 GCA_003448025.1 Saprospirales bacterium
TAAAGTCATTTTGTACAGCAAGAAAAAATTCAAGGGCAAAAAACTGGAAATAAATGCCGCTGACGGTGCGGTAGAAATCCCTAACCTGGGTGAAGACCTGTCGGCTTTTCCGCAAATTAGCAATCAGGATCCAACCATAAACTGGAGTTATAAAACCCAATCGGTGCAGATTATCCCACCCAAAAAGTTTCCACCCAAAAACTAAGTTGGTTACCACTACGCTTTTTCTGTCTTTTTTTTGCGGTAAGGACAGTGCCTGCATCCGCTACCGCAGCATTGACCTCTCTTTAAGAGGAAGTGCTCTGTTAACACCCAATAACCTTTTTCAATGTAATAATCCACCCCCTGAACAAGAGGTTCCGTAGAAGGTACAGGCGATATCTTCTTATTTGTAGACATATGTACTGGGGAACAGCATTTTCATCAAAATGTTGAAAAAACATTTCAACTATCCAAATACGAGGGTTATTTGGCCGTTTCCATACCATAACAACCAAAAAATCCCCCGCAGAGATTAGTCTGCGGGGGATTTTTTGGTTGTTGGTCTCCTTATTTGTTATCGCAGAATGCTCAATTTTCGAACATTACGACCATTTTGACTTTCGAGGGAAACCAGGTAAAGGCCATTTGCCAGATTGTTCACATCTAAAGTGAAGGTGTTTTCTCCCTGAAGGAAATTTACCCCTTGTTGGATGGAAACTGTTCTGCCGGCCATGTCTGTAACACGAATGGCTGCCTCAAAGGTTTCGTCAGCATTTACGAGCAGTTTAACCTGGGCATCATTCGCCGGATTAGGAGAAATCTGCCAGCCACTCAGTCCTTGAATATCCAAGGTTGAAGTTGTGCTGGTATTTGGAGTTTTGAAGTTTCTGGAACG
The DNA here is from genome assembly GCA_003448025.1 of Saprospirales bacterium. Lineage (GTDB taxonomy): Bacteria > Bacteroidota > Bacteroidia > Chitinophagales > Saprospiraceae > M3007. Next base: position 23,975 of record DLXL01000105.1, read on the forward strand.
GAAGGCGGCACAGCCAACCAGGTGATTGAAAGGCTTTACCCGCCAGTAGTAGGTTCTGTTTGGCTGCAGATTGGTTATCAATGTGCTGGTTCCTGAAACAATAATGGTTTGTGCAAACTGGGTACCAAAGGTTGATACGATATCAATATCAACCAGGTAATGCGTTGCACCGTCAACTTGCTGCCATTCCAGAAGAACCTCATTGTAGAAAGGTACAGTACCGGCATGGGCAGGTGCAACCAGCAAATCAGTAGGCGTGTTGATGCTTGTTGCAATCGGGCTGAAAGTATTATCCAGGTAATTACGTGAAGCACTGTTCAAATCGGCATGCATGATATCGATTTGATCCTGCGTAAATACATAGGTACTACAGCTCAGGAAGTAGCTCATGTAGTTATTTTCATTGGGATCAACCAGTGTACCCAATGGATCCCTTGCGCCGCCTGAGTAGTTGTTACAATTGTTGGAAATGAATCCAAAATTATAGTCTGGAGGAGTGTCACAAATTTCATCTGCAGAAGAGGAGCAATTTGTTCCGTTCTGGCGCTCTGTGGTAATACCACTTCCGAGCGGAGAAACTACCGGTGCGTTTGGCCACGTTGAATTGCTTGGATCAAACGGATCATTTTCATAACCGAAGAAGGTATGTGGCAAGGTAAACAGGTGCCCCATTTCATGTGGCAGCGTACTGTTCGGCTGGGTGCCATTAATTTCCGTCTTGCGACTTACAATCCAGTCTTGAGGAATGTTGTAGTAAGCAAGCGTTATACCTGGCTGGTTATTGCCAGAAACGGGAGTTTCGACGACGAACACATTAATCGCATTGTTGTGGCGACGTAGATTCATCAACAATGTATTAGATTGGTTCTCAAATACATTGTTATTGTTAATGGATTTGTTGAACAGTCCGTAGGTGGGATGTTCCTTAAGATAGAACTGCATGCCCACAGGCTCATAGGCTGCGTTCAGAGCACACAATTGCTCCAGAATCCGGATTTCTTTATGTTTTCCATTTCCATCCGCATCGCCTACCAGGTGAAAGTGGATGGGAACGTACTTGGTTTCACTGCGATCACTCGCTTCGCCGCGCATGGCTTCCATTACCATTTTATTTTCCCGAAGTCTAGGGAGAAGATCAAGTTGGTCTTCGGCATTACCGCAGACGTGAGGTGTCACCTGGCTGTAGGCAGGTAGACAGGCTAATAAAACAAGAAGGAAAAGCAGCAATCCTTTTTTCATGGATTTGAAGTTAAATTAATGTAAGTAGAAAAGAACTCGAAGTGTAGACAACCAAATGCAATTCATCCCCTAATGTTCGGAGAAATTCATGAAAAAAAACTGCTTGCAGGCTCGCAATTTTTCCCATAATCAAGATTGTCCGCGCAAATTTAGATATTTCAAGCGTAAGAATAATGTAAGAAAGTGGCAATTCTAAAGGATTTTGCAACCTTTGCTTTCAGAAAGGACTCCATCCGTCTGAACCCAGGACCTGCCGGATGCCAGTGTGTTTTCATCGATTTGCTACATCTTTTTGCAATTTGCTTATTAACTTTGCAATAATTCCGAAACTTTACCCCTAGCAACATTGTTTCAGGATATAATTTTGTGAAGCTAAGTTTTTGCTAAATTCAATGCGTCTTGCTCATTTGCTGAAACCCATGATGAGATTCAACCATTCCTACCATTGGCTTTTTCTGGTTTTACTATGTCATGGGTATACTATATCCATTGCACAGGACACTATCCCATCTTCCAGGACCAAAAGCATATTTGAGGTGCTTATCGAGAAGGATGCGGCTAAAATGACCTTGGAGTGTGATTTGACATCCATTATTGAACAAAAGAAAACAAACCAGTACTTTCCGGCTACGCTTCGAACGGCTGATGGAAAGAGTTACAAAATCGAAGTAAAACCACGAGGCAAATTCAGGAGGAAAATTGCGGCATTTCCTCCCATTAAAATCAAGTTCAAAAAGAAAGAATTAGTTGCAGAAGGTCTGGACACGCTAAATGAAATCAAACTAGTATTGCCTTGTTATGAATCGGAACAGGGCGATGAATTGATCGTACGAGAATATTTGGCTTACCGCATGTTTGAATCACTTACGGTTGCAAGTTTACGGGCAAGATTGATTCGAATTACCATCCGTGATACTCATGTGGAAAAGTCCAAACCACCTATGTATGCCATACTGCTGGAGGATGAAGAAGAGCTGGTATCTCGGTTGAATGGCACTCTTAATGAAGAATACGGAGTGCCTGCTGACAGCTTAAACGCCAATCAGGCTGCTTTAGCAGTGATGTTTGAATATATGATTGGAAATACCGACTGGGAAATTTCCATGCAAAGAAACGTTCGTTTGGTGAAAGCACCTATTTCCGGCAAATCGCTGGTGATTCCCTATGACTTTGACTTTTCAGGATTGGTTGGAGCCCCCTATGCCACTCCAAGTTCGGAAACCGGGTTAAAATCGGTTAAAGATCGTTTTTTAATGAGCAATGGTATAAACGCAGAACATTTACGAAGAGCCTTGAACACATTAAAAGCCAATCGCCAAACGATATTGGGATGGTGTAAATCCAAATATCTGAGCTATGATGCTTCAGAAGAAATGAAACTATACCTCCGGGGGTTTTTCGAAAAAATGGAAGGCAATGGTGAAATGCCCACCTTAATCAAAATGGATATTGATTAGGCTTTTAAGAAAAAATGAATTAGGGCGTATTAAGAATTCAACAAGTCGTATTACCTTTGCACCGCGAAAAACAAATCGCACGGAGGAGTGCCAGAGTGGTTTAATGGAGCGGTCTTGAAAACCGTCGTACTGAAAGGTACCGGGAGTTCGAATCTCTCCTCCTCCGCAATGATAAGGCGCAATAGTTTGGCAATCAAACTGTTGCGCTTTTTGTTTGTATGCAGGATTAAAACCAGTTGATCCATCTGTGAAATTGGTTTGGGAAAGGGGCATTCCCTGCACCATCAGTTCGTCCTTCCTTCATACCTTCGCAACCGATTTTTATGATCTTAGCGTTAGACATAGGCAATACCCGCTGGAAAATGGGCCTCTTTGATGGCAACACACTGGCTTTCCAGCAAGTTGTTACCTCCTGGACTACTGAACAGCTGGTGGCATTTGGCAACCAACATAACGTTCAAAGCGTCATTTATGCTGCTGTAATTGAATTGCCAGATCATTTTCAGGAAATACTTGAGCAGCATTTTACCACCCTGGAATTGAAGCATGCAACGCCATTGCCTTTTGTCAACAGGTATACAACGCCTCACACGCTCGGGAAAGACCGCCTGGCAGCGGTTGCCGGCGCTCAGGCGTTATACACGCACAAAAATTGCCTGGTCATTGATTGTGGGACGTGTATCAAATACGATCTGATCACTGCCCCGGGTGTATATATGGGAGGGAATATTTCTCCAGGACTAAACATGAGGTCAAAGGCCATGCACGTATTTACTGCCCGGCTGCCTGAAGTTACTCAGCACTGGCCTGGTCATTTTATCGGCTGGAATACAGAATCGGCGCTACAGAACGGAGCTTTTTTAGGAACCGTACTGGAAATGAACGGCTTTATCAAACTGTTTGAATCTGAATATCATCCGCTATTGGTGACAATAACAGGAGGAGATGCCAAAAACATATTTGACCGGATTGAACATTCTGAAAAAGTTCATGAACCCAATCTGACGCTTTACGGATTAAACCACATTTTAACACACCAATTGCAGGCATCCTGATGCTACAACTTCAGGAACCTAAATTTAAAGACTATTCTACTCGAATGAGATCCAACCTCTTGTTTTTATTTTTGTTCGCGAGCCTGGGTATTTGTGCTCAACCCAAATTCAATTCTCCGTATTCAAGATACGGCATTGGAGATATTGTACAGCCCTACTTTGCCAATCAGGCAGGTTGGGGTGGTCAAACCGCGGCATTTCATGATCCTTACCACCTGAACCCATCCAATCCAGCTTCTTATGCATTCCTGCGTTCAACTGCCCTTGAAACAGGATTATACACAAGGTATAGTAAATATGAGGCCAGCCAGGTCACTCAAAATGAATGGAGTGGAAACCTTTCTCATCTCGCTATTGGCTTTACGCTCAAAAGTCCCATCAACGAGGTGCTTGACCGGGAAAAATCGCCCTGGAGCTTTGCCATGGGGGTTGGTCTTACGCCGTATTCACGGGTAGGTTATAACATCCTTACCCGAGATACGCTTCCCAATCTGGAAGATATTCAAAACAATTTTCAGGGAAGCGGCGGTTTATATCGTATTGCCTGGACTGGCGCCGTCAAGCGAAAAAACACCGCCATATGAGCAAATATTGGCTGGTTATTCGGCAAAACGGTTTTCTCA
>DLXL01000399.1:0-4581 GCA_003448025.1 Saprospirales bacterium
ACAAATCGGAAATCGGAAATCATATTCCTGTACATCATGCGGATAGTCAGTTTCCACTATTTTAGGATGATGAAATACCAGCAATATTTCGTCTTTTTTGCGCATTAATGGTCCAAAAGTCACAATATCCACTCCATCCAGGGATAACTCGGGACATTCCACTTGATGCGCTCCGATAGGCGTTCATCGGCGCTTTTCAGGATTTCCCGCAGTTGTTCTATTTCCTGTTTTAGCGGGTGATCCAGGGTTTGCATGTAGGTAGCAAGGTCAGGTGGTTGGGCTGGCATGTGTGGAAATGGGTAATTATGGGGTAATTATGGGTAGGGATTGTTTCGCACGGATTTTACACAGATTATTTCCCGCAGGCTTGTTTCCCGCAGATTTACGCAGATTTCGCAGAACACGCTCGGTTTGGGATTGGAAAGAATCAAGCCGTCAAGAACAGCATCTTCCAAAATCATTCGAATATCAAGCCGCACCCGTTCTGCGAAATCTGCGGGAAACAACCTACGAGAGCCAAAACCCTACACGCTTTCCGTGTGCCGCTTGTAATTATCCAGGATAGCCTGCCAGCCGGCGCGTTGCATTTCCAACGGATTCATGTCTTCCGGATCAAATGTTTCGGTAACCACCGTTCCGGAGCCTTCCGGAGCGAAAGTAACCAGCACCTTCCTGCCATCGGGCATTTGATACGACAGTTTTTCCATAGCAATTACTTCATCATAGGTGCCTTCAAAATCAAAACTCATACTGCCGTCGCGGGCGGCCATAGTGGCACTGAACTTGCCGCCGGTGCGGGGATCGTTGGTTGCTTTCGGACAATGCCAGTCGTCTGAAGCATGATTCCATTGGGTGATGTGCGCCGGATCTGTCCAGCATGCCCAGGCTTTTTCCAGTGGTGCGTTTACCAGGGCTTGAACGGTAATGGGTGATTGGATGTCCATGGAAAGTTGTTTTAATTATTTACTGAAGTTTAGCCGGGGCAAATATAAAACATTTTGTTTTTTTTGAAATAATTTTCCTATCCTTCAGTCATTCAACGATCAAAGTCCAGCTGTCCAATGTCCAAAAGTCCAATGTCCAGGAACTTTTATATCTTCGCCCACTCTTTGAGAACATACCATGATCGATTTTATCCTGTCTATGCTCGCGTTGGGTTTGGCTTTGGCGGTGACCTGGTTGATTGACTGGCTCTTATGGGGTGGTGTTTACCACCAGGGCTTGCCGTTTCTTGACCGCATGAAAGGCTACCGGCAACAATTATCTGATGCTATCAGCCCCCGGCTTTCTCCTGTAACCAGTCGCTGGGCACAACTCACGGCGCCGGTTTCTACACGCTGGTCAGCCTTTAAAACAGCAAATCCTCGTATTGCAACCGGCGTTCAATGGCTGAAAAATGGCCTGCGCGCTGGCTTTGCCTTGCTGATGTTCCTTATTTTTGGCGTGTTGGTTTGGTTGTTTGGTCGGCTCCCTTCCACTCAGGAACTGCGGGAAGTTGAAACTGCCAACTCTACGGAGATTTATACCGCAGACAGTATACTTATCGGCAAATACTTCATTGAAAACCGAACAGCAGTGACCCTGGACAAGGTGTCACCATTCATCATCAACGCCCTGATCGCTACAGAAGACAAGCGTTTTCTTGAACACAGCGGTATTGATATTTTGAGCTATTTCAGGGTTTTTTACGGCATTGCAGCGGGCCAGAAACAACGCGGCGGTGGCTCCACCCTGAGTCAGCAGCTGGCAAAAAATCTATACCCCCGGAAAGATTTTCTTGCCTTGAAAACCAAGGATAAAACCTATAAAATTCCGGTTATAAGCAATGTCATCAGCCTTTTAATCAATAAAATACGCGAAAATTTCATCTCTGTACGACTCGAAAAGGTCTATACCAAACAACAATTGCTGGGCTTGTATCTCAATACGGTTCCTTTTGGCGAAAATGCCTTTGGCATCAACGTAGCTTCCCGACAGTTTTTTGGTAAAAAGCCCAACGACCTTACTGTAGATCAGGCCTCCACGCTGGTGGGCATGTTGAAAGGCACCACGCTGTACAACCCGCTGCGCAACCCGGAAAACGCCAAAAAACGGCGAAATGTAGTGATGTTGCAAATGGTGAAAAACAATCACCTTTCTCAGGCTGAATATGAGGAATTGAGTAAAAAACCGGTAGGCGCCAAACGTTACGACGTGGACAATAACAACGAAGGTACCGGAACTTACTTCCGGGAATACCTGCGTACAGACGTTATGCCCAAACTCCTGAAAGACCTCAAAAACGAAGACGGAAAACCTTATAACCTGTATACAGACGGCCTCAAGATCTATACCACCCTGAATGCCAAAATGCAGCAATTTGCGGAGGAATCTGTGGTGGCTCACATGGAAAAGCTGCAAAAACAGTTTGACCAGCACTGGAAAAACGCCAATGCAGAAAAGCCCTGGGGCGATGACAAGTGGATCGACAAGCAGGTAGAGGGCAGCCAGCGGTGGCAATCTATGAAAGAGGCCGGCATGAGTGACGAAGATGCCAGAAAAGCCTTCGAAACGCCTGTTAAGATGAATGTTTATGTGTGGAAAAACGGTGGGTCAGAAAAAGACACCCTGCTTTCCCCACTGGATTCCGTTCGATATTATTTCTGCATGCTCAACTGTGGCTTCATGGCTATGGATCACCACAACGGATATGTCAAGTCCTGGGTAGGGGGTATCAATTTCAAGAACTTCAAACTGGATCACAATCTCACTAAACGTCAGGTAGGATCTACTTTTAAGCCTATTGTTTACGCGGCAGCGTTGCAGGATACTATGAAACCCTGTTCCTATTTCCCGAACGAAATCCGTAAGATTGTTGATTGGGAACCCCACAACGCTGATGAAACTTATGGCGGCTGGTACTCCATGATGGGCGCCCTTACCAGGTCTGTAAACGTGGTCACAGCCCAGCTTATTGAAAAAGTGGGCATTCAAAAAACCATTGACCTTGCCCAGAAGATGGGTATTACCTCAACCTTACCCAGAGAATATGGCATTAGTTTGGGCGCCGCTGATATTTCTCTGTACGACATGATGAAGGTTTACGGCACCATGGCCAATGCAGGCAAACGCCCGGATCCGGTAGTAGTGCTTTCCGTGGTTGATCGTAAAGGAAAAGTTATTTACGATTATCAAAAATCACTCACAGAAAACCCATCCTTACGTACTCCCGTGGAAGCCTTGACTGAAGATCAGGCTGCCACCATGACCAAAATGCTGCAAAACGTAGTGGATTACGGCACAGGCGCGCGCCTGCGCTCCTATGTGCGCGGAGATTTTGCCGGAAAAACCGGAACCACTCAAAACCACTCCGATGGCTGGTTCATTTGCTATAACCCGCAACTCGTAACCGGCGCCTGGGTAGGGGGCGAAAGCCCTGCTGTGCGCTTCCGCATTATGGCGCTGGGGCAAGGTTCAGCCATGGCATTGCCCATTGTGGGCGGATTCTGGAATCGTATTGCGAGCGATAAAAAGCTCAATAAAATGTTGCTGGAAAAGTTCCCAACCCCCAAACCGGAGGTGCTCAATCTGATAGGTTGTCAATCCTGGATCAGTGTAGCGCCGGATACATTCCAAATGATCATGTTGCAAGCCGGGCAGGATTCCCTGCTTCGCGACTCCCTATTGGAACTATATACCAAACGTCCCGACAAATCCACACCAGGCGGTGAGGCGCCAGCTGATCCGGAAGAAAAAGAGAACGACGAAAAAGATGGCAAAAAGAAGGAAGGTGTCATCCAGCGCCTGTTGTTCCCGAAAAAGAAGAAGAACGAATAGTGTGGTATTAATGGTTAGTCGTTAACCGGTATCCAACCCCTTTCAACGTCAGAATATGAACCCCTGCATCCTCGCGCAGGTACTCGCGCAACCTCGTAATATATACATCCAGGTTGCGCGAGTTAAAAATCGAATCATTACCCCAAATTTGCTTCAAAATATCCCGGCGCTCTACAATGGCGTTCAACCTGGCCCCGAGCATTTCCAATAACTGGGTTTCACGGTGAGAAAGTTGCTTAAACGGCTGATTATCAAGCATCAACTCCTGCCTTTCAGATAAAAACAGGTAACGCCCGATGCGAATACCCTCCAAAACCGGAGTGTTTGACATTACTTTTCCCCGTGTGAGGCTAACCAGGTTTTTAATACGTACAATCAATTCTTCCTGGCTAAATGGCTTACGCAGGTAATCATTCCCCCCGGATTCAAACCCCTGCAGTACATCTTCCGTCTGGTTTTTAGCAGTCAGAAATATAATCGGCATCTGCGCATCCAATACCCGGATCTCCCGACCAAGCGAAAACCCGTCGCGATGCGGAAGCATCACATCCAACACGCATACATCCGGCTTAAAATCGGCAAAAGCAGCCATTACCTCAGCGCCATCGGTTACCCAACGCACCACAAACTGGCGACTCTCCAGGCTTTCCTGAACGATCTTGCCCAAAAAAGGCTCGTCTTCTACGTAAAGTATCCTCATTGTAAAGGCACAAAGTGATGACACGAAGGCACGAAGACACAAAGACACGAAGACACGAAGACACG
>DLXL01000399.1:4695-10307 GCA_003448025.1 Saprospirales bacterium
CACGAAGACACGAAGACACGAAGAGGTTATTAAGCTTATCCTTATGCGCAAAGCGCATAAGGATAAGCTTAGTGCCTTCGCGCCTTTGTGCCTTCGTGCCACCTCTTCATGCCTTACATTCGGAGTTCAATAGCATCTTTTTCATGCTTAAATCCTGCCAGTGAGTAGGAAAAACTAAGCATGAAATACCGGGCTAAATTACGCACACGTTCTTCTTCCAGGTAATTGAATTGGCTGGTACGGCTGATCCCTATGTTTTGATTGAGCAGGTCGGCAGCTGAAAGCTTGATCTGACCTTTGTTGTTTTTCAATACATACCGTGTAATGCTTGCACGCCAGAGGGGCACTGTACGTTGCTCGCCAAAGGCTTCGGCTGAATAAACCATGCAATCAATGCCCGTTCCTAAGGCCCATTTTTTTGTTGGATAAACAGCAATTTCACCAAAATAGCGCTGATTGATGAAATCCTGGTTCAGCGAGGTGCTGATGGAATATCGGGTGCTGTTGCGGGCTACCTCCGCGCCAATGGTCCAATCTACTTTGGTCTTCCGCCGATTATCAAAAGACACTTCCAGCGTATTCAGCCAGCGATCTGTGTTGTTTTCAATGTCGTTTACGAACAGAATACCTCTGTTGTAGGTATTATTCATGCGCAAACTGACATTCATTTTGATTGGCCGGATAGGCGTGTTATAGCTGGCAGATGCGTTCACCGAAATATCCTGCTTCACATTCACGGGCTTGATGCTGCGCCGGAACAAACTGTCCACCGTTGCAGCGTTCGTGATCCGGTCTGAGGTATACGTGCCGTTGAGTGAAACAAACACGCTGCTCATGGTGAACTGATCAAAATCCATGAAACTGGTCATCAGATTGTGGGCATATTCAGGTTTCAGATCCGGGTTTCCGGCATATACGTTCAACGGATCTGAGTTGTCTACCGCCGGTTGCAATTGCTCCAGGGTGGGTTCCCGCAAACTGGTGGTATATTCCACATTGATATGCCTGGAGGTTTTTAGATCGTAGTTCAAAAAGGCACTGGGTAAAACCACCGTAAAATCCCGGTTAATCGGGTTTTCCAGTCCGGCAACCACCCCTTCCAGTTGCGAATGTTGGAGCGCTGCGCCGATAGTCAGATTGTATTTGTCCCGGTTTTGTTTCAGGTTCACACCAGCGCGATCGTACCGGTATCCACGTTTGAAATCATTACTCAACAATGGGTTGAATATCTCTCCCGGAGTTGGCGTGGTGATGCGGTCGTAGAAATTTTTTACAGTATTGTTGGCATATTGCATGTGTTCCAATCGGGTTTCCACATAACGACGCTTACCCAATGGCTCGGTGTACGACAAGTATCCGCCAAAATTGTTGGCATCATCCGCGTATGCCTGACGCTGATTCACCGCAAAAATTCCGGCAGGATTTTGTTGCAGGAATTCATTGATGGAACTCAAATTGCCATCCCGTTGATCGTTGCCAAAATTGGCATTCGCATTGGCGACCAGGGCCCGGCCTTTTCGCCCGAAACGAAGCCGGTAAGTAAGACTGGCATCGCCCCGATAAGTTTGTCCATCAGCATAATAATCCCGGGTCCCCCGGTTTTCCAACACCCCATCTGTATCAAACGTGTTGGTTTGTCCCAGACTACTGAATAAGCCATCGTTCATACTGAGCCTGGAGCGAAAAGTAAGGTTCTGAAAAGAATCCAGCTTGTGCTTTAAGGTGAGGTTCAACCGATGGTTGGCATTTCGATTAATCCGGTCTTCTGTTTCATTGGAATTGAAATCGTTGTCGCCCAGGGTATTGATCCGATTGGAGGTGCGTTCCAAATCATTCTCCAATCGATTGTAAAAATAATTGGCGCTAATTGAAGTATACCTGGAAAGATCTGTATTCAGATTAGCGCCCCCTGCCCAACTCTCCGTAAAACCACGGTCGAGGCCCGGCCCCATAGGCATGCCACCATCTTCGATATTAAAAGAGAGCCGCATGCGTCCTCCTCCACTGCCACCGCTCATGAAATTCCCCATGCCGCCCATGAAATTGATGTAATCATTAAATGAAAAAGCCTGGTAGTTGTTATTATTGGCCATACCCAGGGCCGACATCTGGGTTTTCCGGCCAAAGCGGTTAATATTGAAGTTGCCTTCGTAGCGTCCTTCCGTGCCTGCTCCAATATTGGCTTTGCCAAAATAGCCCTGCTTTTTACCATCCTTTAATTTGAGGTTGATGGTGCGTTCATCGCGCCCGTCGTCTATACCGGTGAACTCAGCGGTTTCTGATTTTTTGTCGAACACCTGAACCTTGTTTACCGCATCAGCAGGCAGGTTTTTAGTGGCAATTTTGGGGTCGTTCCCAAAAAACTCCTTGCCTTCCACCAGCACGTTTTGCACCGTTTTACCCTGAGCTTTAATGGTGCCATCCGGTTGAACCTGAATACCGGGCAGCTTTTTGAGCAGATCCTCCACCACAGCCCCAGGCTGGGTTTTGAAGGCTAATGCATTATACTCCAGGGTATCCCTGCTCATCGTAAGTGGCACACGTTCGGCAGAAACTTCCACGTCGTTGAGCAGTTTGGATGCCGGTTCCATCCGGATATTGCCCAGGTCGATTTTGGTTTGTCCGGACTGCACCTGCAGAGCCTGCCAGTGATTCCGGTGACCCAGATAGCTTACCTGCAGCAGGTATTGGCCGGTTTCAACGCGTTTGAGGGTAAAATGGCCTTGCGCGTCGGTGAGTGCGTACACCACAAAAAGCGAGTCTTTGGCATCCAGCAGCACCACATTGGCTGCCGGAAGCGCCATGCCGGAGGTGTCGGTTACCACACCTTCCAGCTGAATATTCTGGGCATTCAGCCAGAGCGGAGCAAGAAAGAAGAGAATTGAGTAGTTTATGATTTTCATGGCTTAATTTTTATGGTGGTGTCTCAGAAGCAGTTTTTACCGCAGAGGCAGAGAGTCGCCGAGGGCTTGATAACCAAGTATTTATACCTCTCTCTGCCTCTGCAGTAAAACAAAAAATGAGACTTTTGAGACAACTTCCTAATTCCGGATAATAACTTTCATGGTACCTCCACCACCTGGTTCGGCGCCCATTTCCTTCATTTTATCATCGCGGATTTTGTTGAATTCCTCTCGGGTAACGGTTTTGCCTTTGCTGGGTTTTTCAATCAATTTAGCATCTACCGCTTTCAATTCCACCTTGTCTGCTACCAGGGTGCGATCACCTCCGGCCATGCTGAGTTCAAGGATCAGGCCAGGCAGATCGGCAAATTCACCGGGACCCACAGAAACAGGTATTTGTGCCGTAAACCAGGCTTCCACCTTACGGGAGGTGTCCTGCAGTATCGCTTTCTGACAAGGATAACCTGCAATCTGTTTCTGTTCGGCCGTTACCTTCCATTTCATTCGTTTAGGTTCTTCCTTAATCAGGAAATAGCGACCAAAAAACTCGGTGCTTTCAATGCGTTTGCCGTTTTCAATGTCGCGATACTGTTTGTTATCCGGGCGCTGAATTTTGAAATCCATACGCACTTCACCGCCATCTTCATCGCTGGTATTAAACGTGACATCCGATCCAACTGCCGGCTGATCCGGAGCATCGGTGTACAAGCATTCCCCGGTCCTAAAAATCAGCAGTTTAGCTGCTTTTTGTTCTGATGGTATCATTTTGCGGAATTCCGCTTCGTCCATGCCCTCAGGCACATCAATTTTCATTTTAATGGTTTCGGTGTAGGTTACGGTACCCTCGGTATTTTGAGCCATGCTCAGAAATGGGGTGAAAAGCAGGAGGAAGAGAAATTTTTTCATCAGTAGAAATATTGAGAATGTGTGATGGTGATGATTACATGATTGACGAGCACATGATTGACGAGGGATGGCGCTGCTCTTGGGTTGAGTGATTAGGCAAACTGAACGACCTCCCCTCGTCAATCATGTACTCATGTACTCGTCAATCATGTAATCCATTTCCTCTGCAAAGTCCATTCGCTTTTGGGTTAACCAACCTTGATACAACCTTAATTAAGGTTAAAGCCAGTTTCAGCGCTGGTTTTACCCCTTACCTTTGGGGCAGATGTTACGTCAAAGACACCATATAGCTATCCTGTTGCTTTCCCTGGGCATGATCCTGCTCGGGGTTTTTCTTTGGCTTTTCCTACAAAAAACCTGGAAGGATGAACAGGAAAACTTGCGCCGCGAAACAAACCTGCTGTTCGTCAATACCGTACGAAGTATTGAAAGCAAGCTGTTCGACAAGCTGGTGGTTAGGCGCTGGGATACCTTTCAGGGAGATACCACCGTGAGTATTTCCCTGCGTTTACCTCCGCCGGTAAAAGACAGCGGAAATGTTTTGGCATTTGTGGAGGAAAAAGCAATGGTTACCCATGATTTTAAGGAACTCCGGGCAGAAAAAATGCAGGACATGAAAATCATGGTGAAAAACAAACCTGAATCCGATAAAGAAGAAATTTCAGGCACTTTATCCATCTTCGTTGGGACAGATAGCAGTACCATTCCTGTACGAGATTCCGGAGCAATGCCCGTGCGCAATGCCCTGGAACGTCAATTTGGTGAAGCTATGCGCTCTGCTGCACTCCCGGTACAATGGCATATGGCCACTCCAAAGGATTCTATCCCAAAAGGTGCATTCGTGGCAGGCCAGTACACCGATATAGTGAATGGCGAACGCCTGCGGGCCGTAATCAGCCACTACAATACCTATTTATTGCGCAAAATAGCGCCCCAACTGGTTTTTTCCCTGCTATTATTCGCCTCGGTTGCATTGGCTTTCTTGTTTGTATATCAAAGCCTGCGCAAACAAATGCGACTTACGGAAATCAAAAACGAGTTCATCCGCAACATGACCCATGAACTCAAAACACCCATTTCCACCGTAAGCGTGGCCATTGAAGCCCTGCAAAATTTCGATGCGCTCCAAAACCCGGAACGCACCAAAGAATATCTGGCCATCAGTCAGCAAGAACTCAGCCGACTCTCCCTGCTGGTGGACAAGGTACTCCGGATGTCGCTCTTTGAACAGGGTGAACCAGAACTCAAAACAGAACCAATTGATTTTCTGGCCCTGGTGGAAGAAGTACTGGCAGCCATGAAACTGCAATTTGAAAAATATCGTGCCGAGGTCAATCTCAACGTTACCGGCCAGCATTTCAACCTGCGCGGCGATCGGTTACACCTGGTTAGCGTACTGTACAACCTGTTGGAAAACGCCCTGAAATACAGCCTGGAATCGCCTAAAATTGAGGTCCGGCTGGCCCAAGCCGGCGGACAACTCACCCTGCAGGTGCGGGATCAGGGCCGGGGTATTCCGGCAGCGTATCTGGACCGGATTTTTGATAAATTTTTCCGCGTACCCACCGGCGATGTGCACGATGTAAAAGGACACGGGCTTGGCCTCAACTATGTGGCCGGAGTGGTGCGTCTGCATCAGGGCCAGATTGAAGTGAACAGTCAGGAAGGCGTGGGCACTGAGTTCACGGTGCGGTTTCCTGGAGGGGCTGAGTGAGGTTTTTTACTGCAGAGGCGCGGAGGGAGGTTTTTTTTACCGCAGAGGTGGGGAGGCGATGAGAGGTTTTTTACCGCAGAGGCGCGGAG
>DLXL01000324.1:0-705 GCA_003448025.1 Saprospirales bacterium
TTTTTTTTTGTTTGTTTGTGCGCTCTTTCTTTTTTTTCTTTTATTTTCTTTTTTTTCCCTTTTCTCTGTTTCTTTTTCTAATCTCCCCTTCCGGTGGCGGGGGGATGCGGTTACCCAAGACCTTGATAAGGTTATATGGCTTAGTCAAATGGAGGAGGCCAATCTTGTCCATACCAAAAATGCCATAAAAAGGTCCAGTTCATTTCTGCTTTGGTATAAAAGGCCGCTGAGGACCAGAAATAATCTTCCGGACTTTGGCAGAGATTCCATTTGGGTTGAATAGGGTTTTTATGGATATAATCAATTTTTTGTTTAGCGACCTTTTCTGTATATATGGGAATTGAAAGAGGACGTTCCTTAAAAAATTGATACTGACGGTCTGTTCTATCAACTTTGAATTGAGCCAAAACACCCGGGTGGTTTTCCTGAAGGTCAAATTTTATTTTCTGGGCGATGAATTTCATCAATCGAAGTTGAACTTTGGATAGATCCTGTTCTCCGATCAATTGCCATACGACATGAAAATGATTTGGCATAATGACAAAAGCGAAAACGGAGACAGTGCCTTCTTGAACAAGGAACTCCAGAGAGTCTACGATTATTCTTTTGTATTCATCCTTGCGTAATAAATGTTTCCAATTTTTTACCGTTGCTGTGGTAAAATACATATCGATGTAACGGCTTTGCAGATTTCCTGGAATCATA
>DLXL01000324.1:1100-9128 GCA_003448025.1 Saprospirales bacterium
GAAGACCGGGCGGGGCGGAAAATACTTTTATGTCAACGTATATCTATTACTACTTCCAGGCTATCAACTTGTCCATATTTGAAACTAGTTACCATTACTTAGCCAGGACCACAAACTCCACCAGATTCCAGAGGTAATATTGAAGTGAGAAGACCGTACACGGCGGAAGTTTAGCCTCTGTTCGCTTCCAGCCATTCAGCCCTGTTCCACATTACAGGCGTAGCGCCCACCGGGCTGATCAGATAGTCCGCATCGTCAACTTGTGCCAAAACAATAAGCCTTTTCCCCCAGAGCATCTGCAGCCGTGCGTTGCGTGCAAAAACATCAAGCAACTGATGCGCCCACTCAGTATTCAGGTGGTTGAGGCCTCTGAAAACAACAACATACCCGGCGCCGGGTATCTCCAGCTCAGACAGGCAGTCGCTGAGTGCGTCCCAGTTTTCTCCGTAATAATCCGGAAATGACAGGCATTGCCGTAACTGCGCATGCATTTCCACCTCGCTGTTCCAGGTTGTACAGTCGAGCTCCGCCATGGTGTATTGTTCGCGCTCAAACCATTGCAAATCAGTTGCCAGCACGTCTTTATTCCAATACAAGCTGATCCATCCGTTTTGCAGAATAGACCAGTCTAATCGTCCCCATTCATCAGGAATATTGCTAAATGTTGCCATAGGTCTTGGTTGAAGGCCTTCAGCAAATGTATAGGAAAACCTGCGGATCAGAAATAGCCAGCATTCAGGGTCTGACTTATATGCTGCCGGGGTGCGATAGGGAAAAGACCGTGCAGGGCGGAAAAAGGTATTGCTATACCACCAATATACTCTTACTCCAAACCTATCCAATCAATCAACAATTTGAAATCTTCTTCTTTCTTATTGGCAATCAAAAAACTCAATTGTTCAATGCTATTAAAATTGAAATTCGGGCTATTCAATTTTCGCCCTCGAAACTGAGGGTAGAATTCACTTATAGGTAACTTGATGTTTTCCCATTCTCCGGAAGTAGTAAACGGGTGCACGTAAGACTCAGGCTGCGAGATTTCACCTTTCAACCGAAATTCATACGCCTTGCCATCTCCCTTTACCCGCAAAACGATACATGTTTTTTGTTCCGATAGTTTTATCGTTTTGTTCAGCTGCACCGAGGCAAATCCTCCGTAATTCGCCAATGAAACGTGACCCGAAAATTGTCCATGTCCAGCATCCGTAAGTGACAAAGAACTCGTGGATATACCCCCCATCACACCATCGTTGACAATACGCCATTCATTGATTTTTGTTTGAGTGGTAAAGGTGTAAACCTCTTTCATATTCGTTTCAGTGGATAAAGCAAGCGTTAGTAAAATCAGAAGGTATTTCATCGGTATGTTTTTTACAGCCAACCAGTTGTGGTTTTGAGCGAGGTTGATTTTCAATCCTTATTAATCAATCAAATCATCAAAACCAGTATAATCACAGCATAACAGGCGCTAAGTCGTTTTGTTCCGCCGGGTGCAATGGATATCGGCAAGACAGGGTGAGGGGGAAAAAGATACCTCGACAGCGTTTATCATAAAAAAAAGTTGATATTTTTTTTCATGACCGGCCTGTTATGTAAAGAAAGTTTACATGATTTGGGCGTGCTCTACAGGATTGGGGTCTACCCCACTTTAAGGGGAAGACCCAAGCGCGGCGGCGGGATGCCAGGGGGCTATGGGGATGGGAAGACCGGGCGAGGCGGAAAGGGCGGTCTGTTTGGTATAGTTTGAAATAAACGCCCAACCTTCCGCCGCTATTGGACCTTGTGCAGGA
The DNA here is from genome assembly GCA_003448025.1 of Saprospirales bacterium. Taxonomy (GTDB): domain Bacteria; phylum Bacteroidota; class Bacteroidia; order Chitinophagales; family Saprospiraceae; genus M3007. Next base: position 2,891 of record DLXL01000324.1, read on the forward strand.
AGACCGGGCGGGGCGGAAAGGGCGGTCTGTTTGGTATAGTTTGAAATAAACGCCCAACCTTCCGCCGCTATTGGACCTTGTGCAGGAAGACCGGGCGGGGCGGAATATTTGCTGCCGGGATGCCGGGGTGATATTTGGGGAAGACCGGGCGGGGCGGAAAAGCCCTTGACGCTTCAGTCAATGCTGATATTATATAAATCCCAGATGGATTTTGTTGCATTCCACTTGATTTCATAACGTTCTCCTCCGGTCAGATAATACTCGACATCTTTTCCATTTGTGCGGATTTTGATATTGATCCTGTCAAAAGATAGTAGGTTGTAAGTATGTACATACCCTGGCTCAATTTCGTGAACAGACCAAGCTCCTGCCGGATAGGCCAACTGAAAAAAAATCTTCTTATTGTTATTGTTTGTTATAACGACCTTTTTGGGGGTTAGAGTATTTTTGTAATACAAATCCTCTTGTTTACTTAGATCCCTATTTTCTGCACATATTACTCCATCGCCTCTATCGAGCCCCCCCCCAAAAAACTTTTCTAAAGTCTGCCCCCAAATTGAACTACTTGAAGCGAAAAAGGCGAGAATTGTAAATAAGTATTTCATAATCATTCTGTTTTTTCGGTTGTTGATTGATTTGATCCCAATAGATAACCGACGATTGTACCTAATAGGCCGGTAATTGGTGTAATTTGGTCAGAAGTGAAGCCCGCAGAAATTACGAACAATGAAGAGATGATTACTAATGTAATTGTCATTGCCCTTAAAGATTGATTGGGGCTAAATAATTTTTGCCAAATCAAAAAGAACTGAAGCAAAAAGACGACAACCCCAAAAATAAGCACCAACAAAGAAAGCCCAAATTCATCTGAAGCCAAAAAGCGTGAACCAGATGGTTTTGTGTTATAGGTAACTGTCGGTGGAGCATTCTCAATCGAAGTTTGTTCAGGGCTAATCGTAGTGGTCGACGACGGAGCGGCAGCAGCATCGCTTGTAGGAGATGTTTGGCCTATTATATCGGCTGTGCAAAAAAGCAGCAATGCAAATAGGGCAAAGGCCTTTAATGTTTTACATGTCATTATGCTAATTCGTAAATTTTAACGGTTAAAGGTATTTAAACAATTTTGCATATCAAATTCTCTCATCAAATTATTTCAAAAGTTTCTTGACTTTCTCCGCAATAGTGTCTCAAAAATTGTGCCTGGCCAAGGGCCTCACTTTCTGCCGCGCTTGGGTCTTGTGCGCCCCATCCCCCCTCACGCCAACAACTTCTCCAATTTCATTTTCCACTTTTCCCAATCTCTCATTTCCCGCGTCTGCAGATCTATGAATTTCTGTGTATGGTCGTGGTGGATTAAATGACAAAGCTCATGTATGATTACATATTCTATACAGCCCTTTGGCGCTTTGATTAACTCCGGATTCAAAATGATCTTCCCTTTAGGCGTACAGCTACCCCAACGAGTAGGCATATCCCTCAACACTATTGAACTTGGCTCAACTTTGTACTTTTTGAATCGCTCAATCAAGGGTTGCGCAATGGCATGAAACCGGATACGCGCATGCCCTAAATACCATTTTTGCAATAAATCCTTCGCCCTTGATTTGTCACTTGTGGTCACTTCTATGAACTTCCCTTTCAATCTGACAGATTCTTCTGTACCCAATTGAATCTGTAACCGGTAGCTTCTGCCTAAATACAAATGCGTTTCCCCGCTTATGTATTTGCGCTGGGTAGTTTTGGGTTGAAAGGATAGAAAAAAGCTCTGTTGCCTGAGAATCCAGGGCGCTTTTTTCCTGATTTTCTCTTTAACCTTTTCAAGTGAAGTGCCGACCGGTGCTCTTACCAAAACATCCGTTTCCGGCGTTACCGTTATACCAAGCGATTTACGATCCGTAAACTCCAGATGAAAAGTAATGGTTCTGCTTCCAAATTGTATAGCCTCTGTCATTACTTGTACCGGATTTTAGCTACTTCAATACAATCCTCAGCCATTTTGTCCATTTCCTTAAACGACAAATCCACCTGGTATTTATCCCGCACTTCGTCTATCAGATAATCGCCAATTTCAATAAGCAATTTCCCTGTAATGTTGGTTTTATACTGCCAGTCTACAATGGGTTGACCGTTATCCAAAACAAATTGACGTATCAGATCGTCTATTTGTAGCGCCGTCTGGATGGAAACCTCTCTGCGGACAACATCATCCTGTATCTTCTCTGAAAGAGCCTCCGCCGTTAATCCATAAAAAGCCCTGGCTACATCCCTGTCCATCAATTGGTTGGGCACATCGCGATCTGTACGGGTGAGTACGCTGGTCATGATATCGTTGCTTCTCTTCAAGCGCTCCGCACTGCTAATTCTCCCTTCTTCATATTCCTGAATGACATCCTTCAGCATCTGCGAAAACTTCTTGTAAAAAGCAGGGTCTTCTTCCATCTTTTCAGAAATGTGCTTCGCGGTTCTGCTCTCAATTCTGTCTGCCTTGGCATCGTCTCCAGTGGCTCTTTCCAGCTCCTGCTGAAATTTGTCTTTGTCAAAGATGTTCACCAACTCGGTGATGGTTTCAATTTTTTCGGTGGTAATATGGGTGTCAATCAGCTTCTGAATCTGACCCTCATATTTCCGATAGTCTATCTCATCACTGTATCTTTCTACTACCGCCAACCGAAGCTTTAAAAACATAGCCAGGTCTTCTTTATACCGGTTTATCGTTTTCTCCTCCACTTCTTTATGGAATTGGATAGACGATAAAGCCAGTTTTAAACTTTTGGCGAAAGCCGCCAGCTTGTCGTAAAATAAAACCCTGATGGCTTCATCCTTCAATAATTGCTGATAGGCTTCGGCATCTCGCTTGTTGGTTATGGTTTTGAAAATATCCCACAGGTCTGCGTGTTTCTGAGGCAGCTTTTTGATCTCATCCGAGATGTTGGTGAGTGTGCCAACCAAATCTTCCGCGTCAAAATCCTCAAAAGAAGAATACATCTTCAAGGCATCGCCGAGGTTTTCTATCACACCATAATAGTCAATGATATACCCAAACTCTTTGTCCGGATAAATACGGTTTACCCTGGCAATGGCCTGCAGTAGCTTATGGCCTTGCAGGTTTCTGGTAAGGTACAATACCGTGTTCTTGGGCTCGTCAAAACCGGTTAGCAACTTATCTACCACTATGATGATCTCCGGATCTTTCTGATTTTTAAAACGGTTGATGATGTTCTTCTCATAGCTTTTGGCATTCCCATGTTCATCCATCATCCGTTTCCAAAACTGGTTTTCTTTCTCGGTTGATTTCTCATAGGCGCTCTCTTCGCCCTCTCTTTCGTCGATGGATGAAATCAGGACCTCGCTGCTTACGATGTCTATTTTGTCCAGAAACTCCTTGTACTTAATAGCATTCACTTTTTTGTCGCAAACCAATTGGCCCTTAAATGGGGTTCGTCCCTGCCAGTTGTCCCGAAAATGATAGCTGATATCCCAGGCAATCATCCACATTTTTTGCTCGGCTGAATTGAGGTGGTCATACCGGGCAAATTTTTTCTTGATGTCTGCTTTCTGATAATCGGTTAATGGCTCGGAAACCATCCCGAAAAAGGTATCCAGCGGGCTCGCATTGACCTCCTGCATCGCCAACCGCCCCTCGTAAAGCAACGGAACCACAGCCTTGTCGCTCACGGCCTGATCTACTGTGTAGGCATCAATGACGCCGCCAAATTTGGCCGCCGTACTCTTGTCCTTCTTGAAGAGGGGCGTTCCGGTCATGGCAATAAAACAGGCATTGGGCAGGGTTTTTTGCATGTCCACATGGAAGGTGCCATGCTGCGTTCTGTGCCCCTCATCCACGAGCACAAAAATATCGTGACTGGTTAGCGGGGCGCCTATTTTCTTGACCGCAGCTACAAATTTGTTGATGATGGTGGTCACTACCGCATCGCTTTTGCTTTCCAGCAATTCCACCAGGCGTTGCCCGGTGGTGGCATTTTCTACCGGCTTTCCACATTTGCGGAAGGTGCCGGTAATTTGACTGTCCAAATCGGTCCGGTCGGTAACCAGTACAATTTTCGGATTGCGAATGTCCGGATCCATGGCAATGGCCTGCGCCAGCATGACCATTGTTAGCGACTTTCCGCTTCCTTGGGTATGCCAGATCACACCGCCCCTGCGCCGGCCGTTTTCCATGTTCTTGATGCGTTGCATGGATTTTTTGATGGCAAAAAACTGCTGGTAGCGGGCTACTTTTTTCTCTCCGTTGTCGAACAACAGAAAATTGAACACAATGTCCAGCAGGCGCTCTGGCCTGCACAAGCCATACAGGTACTCGTCCTGAACGGTAGGCAATATCGTTTCCTGCTCCAGAGCATCGAAATACCGCCACACATATTTGAACCGATCGGCAAACAGGTGGTCTTTGACTGCCGGCGTCAGCGGCTGGTTTTTCAGCTCCGTCAACGTACGCCGGTACACCTTTTCCGCTTCTTCGCTGCCGAATTTCTCCTGCCATTTGGCCCAAAATTTTTCCGGCGTGGCATTGGTGGCATACGCTGCATCCTGCGTGGCTATGCTCAGGGTGAGTTGCGTGTACACATACAGGCTGCGGATGCCGTCTTCCTGTTGGTTGCGCAAATGCTGACTGATGGCCTGCCTCAAAGGGTCTTTCATATCGGGGCGCTTGCACTCAATGATGCAGAGCGGTATGCCGTTCACGAACAGCACCAAATCCGGCCGGTAATGCTCCTTGCTGGTGCTGCGCATTACGCTGTACTCTTCGGTTACGTGAAAAACATTGTTGCCGATGTTTTTCCAGTCGATGTACTGCAGGGTAAAACTCTTTTTGTCGCCGTCTATGCTTTGCTCCAATGCCTGACCCAGGGTGAGCAGGTTGTACGCTTTTTCACCGGCAACGTTGTAGCCCTCATTCATGGGCAGGTTTTTCAGCGCCAAAATGCCCCGCTCAATATTTTCATCGGTGAAAATGCCGGTTTTGGTGGCGCTCACCCGAATACTGTTTATTTCCTTCAACTGCCGCCGCAATACGTCTTCCAGCAGTACGTTCGACGTTTTGCCCCCCCGCATGCGCTCGGCTTCTGCAGGACTGAGGTATGTGTAGCCCAGGTTTACCAGCATTTGCAATGCCGGAATCTGGCTGATATGGTCTTCTTTAAAACTTGGTGTATCCATGGCTGTTCATTTCGTTTGGTGTCATGTATAGAAAAGGGCAGATTTCTATACATGACAGGTTTGTCATGGGTAAATTTTCCCGAATTTTACCCATGATCTGGTCGTCATGGTCAGAAAAGCAAATATTTTACTCATGAAAAAGCCTTCATGGGTAAGGTCTTCTTGTTTTTGCTTCCGACTACAGGTTGCCGACATTTCGCAAAAGGTTGTATAAATCGGTATTGATGTAGTAGTTATCCTTCCAGATCTTTTGTTTGTTCACAAGGCCCAACTTATCCAATTCGTCCAGATACTTGGCCGCTGTTTTGCGCCCTACCTTAATCTCTTCCATTACAAAGTCAATCTTGGTATAAGGGTGGCGAAACAGATTATTCAGTAAATCCTGACTGTATATTTTAGGTAGTTCTGTACGAATTCTATCCTTATGACTTTGCATCAGGTTTTTGATGCCTTCAATGATTTTGATGGTTTGCAAGGAAGTCTGCTCCACCCCATCCAGCATGTACAAAACCCATTCTTCCCAGGCATTTTCTGTCCTTACTTTTTGGAGCAGCCGGTAATAATCTGCCTTGTTTTGGTTGATGTAGCGACTCAAATACAAAATAGGCAAATTCAACATGCCTTCTTTTACCAGATAAAGGATGTTGATGATCCTGCCCGTTCTGCCATTGCCGTCGTAAAAAGGATGGATGCTTTCAAATTGATGGTGGATAATGGCCATTTTCACCAGCGGATCCCAATCGCAGCTTGCGTTGTCGTTGATAAACTGCTCCAGATTATTCATGTGTGCCACTATCTCATCATGCGTTTGAGGCGGTGTGTACACCACTTCTCCGGTTTGGTCGTTTTTAAGCTCCGTGCCCGGCACTTTGCGAAATCCGGCCCGGTTTTGTTCAATGGCTGCGTGGATTTCTGTGATGTGGTTGTTCGATAAAAAGCCTTTTTGCTTTACCGTTTGAAAGCCCCAGCGCAACGCTTCTGCATAGTTGTGCACTTCCTTACTGGCAAGAGTCTTGAAATTTTGGGTGGCGTAATCCGACTGAAACAACTCATCGTGCGT
>DLXL01000324.1:9328-9929 GCA_003448025.1 Saprospirales bacterium
GCTGATTAAAATGCTTTCATTGGGTATGCTCAGGGCAGCCCCTTTCATCTCGGCCAATGCGCTGCGGGCAGCCGCCGTTTTTTTCAGAATGGCTTTGGATTCCAGGTCCAATGCCAAAGGAAGCGGAGGTATTTGGTAGTTGCTCATTTGTGTAGTTTTTTCATTTTTAAGGAATCCGGGGGCTGAAGCAGAGCATTGAAATGTATCGGGTCAGGTGTCAATACAATACAGAGAATCCAGAGCCTGATACAGAGAATTGACGCCTGAGCTGATCGTTTCTTATATAATTGAAAACCAATGAATTGTGCACTGTTGCCCTTGCGGCAAAATCTCTTGCAGTTGCAATACAAAGAATGTCCTCAATGGTGATCCAATGTAAGCCTCACCTTCCCCGTCAGCAATACCTGCATCAACCCCTTTTTCTGCTCCCGCAGCTTCTCTGCCTTGGCTTTGAGCAGAGCAATCTCTTTGTCCGCAGCCTGCAAGACCCGGGCAATAGCGGTTTGTTCTTCTTTAGTTTGCGGTAATAGAACTTTTACAATACTGAAATCCCTGAATTTGCAATTCAAGGTATCATCAACTAATCCTTGAGAGTTTCGCC
>DLXL01000324.1:10012-13075 GCA_003448025.1 Saprospirales bacterium
AAATAGGTTGGTCACTTTTGGCATTTTAAAGAAGTACGAAAAGAAAAGCGAATCTGCGTTTTTTTTAGGTGTGACCACCGTGTAGGCCGGACTTACTATTCCTTCCAACTCGGATAAAGCACTTCTGCCTTGCCACATTCGCATTGTATAATAGCCAATATCACCCGGGCAAATTCTTTTATATTTGGACTTATCCTCGTTAGAGGTGTCCTTCTTAATGGATTCATCTTGTGGATATACCCCATTTTGACCAATGGAAAGTAGCGGCAAATCCAAAAATTTCGTTTCGTTTCGTTCTTTGAACATATCCCCCAAGTGCATTTCCTTCCACTCTCCCTCAAATCCCTTCAGCCTCCTTTTTCCTGTCAGCAATTGCTGCATGAGCCATTTTTTTCGGAGTTCTTTTTGGGCTATGAGTTTCTCGGTGGTATGGATGGCCGCATCGGCCGTGCTGAGGACTCCGGCAATGGCGCGTTGCTCGGGGAGGGGCGGGAGGGGGATTTTGAGTTTTTTTACATCAGATGAATTTATTGCAGGATAATTTGAGCCAACTAATAATTGGTAAAATTGTTTTTTAATTGCTGAGCTGAACAGGTAGTGGAATAAGTATTCGTTGTAGCATTGTTTAGTGCTAATTACTGCAAAACCAGTTGATGCAATTAAATCTTTAACCTCATTCTTTATAAAAGAAAACCCCTGGAGGTTAGGCCTAACAGTAGACATTAAGATATCGCCAGTCTTGACAATTCTTCTTGCCCTTGAAGGCGCACTTGAAAAAATCTGTCTTGTCGTTTCAATCTTAAAGTCGTCAGAATCAACGTCAGAAAGTGAAATATAATCAAATTCATACTCTTTTGGAGTATTTCCATTCAAACTCTCTCTATCAATATCTGCAACATCCGCAAAGTGCTTAACCACCCAATCACTTGGGATTTCAGTATTGCCAAACGCTTTGGTATTTTTCATTTCCGTCCTCATTTTTCTAATTTAAGATGTTTGCAAAGAACGCTGCAAAGAGCATTTGCACAAGTTATTGATATTCAGACCTTTTTTCTTTGCCATATTTAAGAAACGAGCTGTTTTAGATAAGCGTCAATCTCTTTTTGCACCTTTTCCAATTCCGCTTCCAGTTGCGCAATCTCTTGTTGCACCGCGGCCATATCCACCTCAGCTTCTTCCTCGAAGGTATCCACGTACCGCGGAATGTTCAGGTTGTAGTCGTTTTCCAGAATTTCTTCCGGGGTGGCCACGTAGCTGTATTTGTCTTCCACCACGCCGGGCGCCAGCTTTCCGGCCGCAAAATCCCGGTAGGTGCTTACGATATGCTCAATATCGCTGTGGCGCAGCCTGTTTTGGTTTTTGGCGCTTTCAAAGTGTTTGCTGGCATCAATAAACAGGAAATTCCGGCTGCTTTTTTCCTTGTTGAACACCAGAATGGCCGCCGGAATGCCTGTCCCAAAAAACAGGTTGGCCGGCAAGCCAATAACGGCTTCCAGCAGGTTTTCTTCTATGGTGCGCTGGCGTATGCGGCCTTCGCTGCTGCCCCGGAACAGCACGCCGTGCGGCACCACCACGCCGGCCTTGCCGTGCTCGTTGAGGGTTTCTATCATGTGGCTGATAAAAGCCCAGTCGCCCTTGCTCTTGGGCGGTACGCCACGCCAGAAACGGTTGTATTTATCGGTCTCGGGGTCGTAGCTGATGGTGGTTTTTTCGCCGTCCTTGTCTTCCACCTTTCCCCATTTATCCAGAGAAAACGGCGGGTTGGCCACCACGGTATCAAATTTCATCAGCGCATCGCCTTCCTTCAGCTTGGGGTTTCGGATGGTATCGCCCCAGCGTATGGTGGCATTGTCGAACCCGTGCAAAAACATGTTCATCACCGCCAGGGCCCAGGTGCTTCCGTTGGCTTCCTGTCCGTACAAGGAAAAATTATCGGAGCCTACTTCCTGTCCGGGTGTGATGAGCAAAGAGCCTGAGCCGCAGGTGGGGTCGCAGATGCGCGAGCCCGGTTTGCTTTTGGTGAGTTTGGCCAGCAGGTTAGATACTTCGGAGGGCGTAAAAAACTCGCCGGCTTTTTTGCCTGCATCGCCCGCAAAGTTGGCAATCAGGAATTCGTAAGCGCCGCCAATAATATCCGCTCCGCCCAGGTGCGAGGGGCGCAGGTCCAGCGCTTCCTTGTTGAAATCAATGAGCAGGGTTTTCAGTCGCTGGTTTTTGTCTTTGGGTTCGCCCAGTTTGCTGCTGTTAAAGTCGATGTTCTGGAAAATGCCGGCGCCGTCTTCGCTGTACAATTTCTCGCGGTTGGCCTCTTCCAGATCGGTGAGGGCAACATTGATGAGCTCGCCTATGTTGGGTTCATTGCGGTGTTGGTACAAGTAGGTAAAATGGCTGTGTTCGGGCACCACAAAGCGTTCAATCCCGGGCAGAGCCGTGACCACCGGGGCCACCCCGGCGCCCATGGCCTCCTGCAGCGCGATCGACGTGCCCTCGGCGGCCGATGTGCTCAGCAGCACGTCGGTGTCGGCCAGCAGTTCGGCGATGTCCCGGGCCGAAAGGGCTCCGAGCATCTCCACTGAGCCGTCCTGCGGGCGCTGGGCGCCGGCGAGCAGGCCGTGGTGGCGAAGGGCGGCGATCAGGTCGTCGCGTTCCGGTCCGTCGCCGGCGACGCGGAGAACGAACGGCACGCCCCGCTCGCGGAGCGCCAGTGCCACCGCCGGCAGATCACGGCAGCGTTTCTGCGCGTGCTCCAGACGGCCGATCCACGCGATGTTCAACCGACGCCGGGCTGGCCCGGGCTGCCGGGGCGAGGGCGACACAGGGGCGCCGGAGGGGATCAGCGCGACCGGCAGAACTTCACGATGGCTGGCGTTCAGCACGCTCTGCAGCCATGCAGCGCACCGTTCGGAAACGCCCACGCCGCCGTCGGCGTGCCAGTAGTGCTCAAGCAGCGAGCGGTTGTACCAGTCGTCGGTGCGGGCGGCGGCGATGAGCCGCGGGATCGGCGGCCGGGCCGGGTCTGCCGGACGGGCGGTGTGCCGGGCCATGGCCCCGACGCGAGACGCA
>DLXL01000197.1:0-6928 GCA_003448025.1 Saprospirales bacterium
TACATCATGCGGATAGTCAGTATAGTTAATAAGGCCGCTTCCCGAGCATTTGGGAGGCGGCTTTTGGGTTATAAAAAGGAAGAGGAAGAGGAATACAATCTGGAATAGAGTATCAAACTCCCAACTATGCTACCCTGCGCGAACTTCAACCATTGCTTAACGCACAATTCCTAACTTTTGCCTATAAACCACTCGCCTGCCTTCTGAAATACGTAAAAGGTAGTATCCTTCAGTATATCCAGACACCGGTAAAATAACCTGCTGGTTCCCTTCCATGATGGACATTTCAGCTACAACTTGCCCGGTCAGGTTGAATACAGTCATGAAGCAATCAGATGGGATGCCCTCTTTGAATGTTATAGCCACTTCCGTTTGAGCAGGGTTAGGGAACAGGGTTATTCCTTCCTTATCTAACGTCACCTCCTTCACCGCCACACTTCCCAAGGTATCACAAGGTGCGCCTTCCCAATCCCAAAGGCGGTAGAAGGGCATATTGGGCAATAAAAAATTATTGAATACCGGCAGCCGGATGCTGTGTTGCTGCACATGGCAAGCCAGGCCCGGCTCATCGGGGTTTTCAATGGTGTGCAGGTAGGGGGAATTATAGTTGGACACGCAAATGTAGATTTTATTATCGGGGGCCAGAAGCGGGTAGAAAAAGCGCGTGGGCAGGCCCAAATCACCTAAGAATCCGTCGTATACCGCTACCGTTTTTTCTGAAGCGATAATGTCGGGTGAATGAAGATCATATTGAAAAATGCTATCCCAGCGGGTAACATAAAGGAGGCGCGAATTGGACGAAAAAGCTACCCCGCCGGGCTTGCCATTCAGTCCGCTGAGGTCGTAGGTTTTACCCACACGATCACTGAGTAAGCCGGAGCAGCGATCAAAGCGGTATAGCTCAACTGTAGCAAAAGATGAATCAGGGATTATGCCATGCCAATTAAAACGAGCATAATATTGGCCGTCAGGGGAAAAGCAAGCTGTCCCTAAGCCGAGACTAGTGGTTGAAATATCTTGTTTTCCTTCAAAGGATATACCATCTGGAGAGAGTAAATAACGATAAAACTTTGATTCAAAAGAGTGAGGGATCAACAGCCACCAATCCCTTCCGTTGCCGTGTCGAATTCCAGCAATTTGAACAAAAGATAACGTATCCTCTCCAAATACAATATCGCGTTGAGTCACCTTACCCAAACCTCCATTGAAGTTCATGTCTGCAATAGCATATTTGAGGTTGATATACCCAACAGTATATCCACCAGGTACAGGAGCTTCAATTACTTGGGGGGTACCATAGATAAAAACAATTTTGTTATTTCTTTCCGGTGAGGGCAGGAGTAGATAACCTTGTATGTATGGAACCCCACCTTCATAATCAGCATTTGGATAAAAATTCCCGCCGCCTTCCATAATTTCAAAATTTTTATTATATAAATTTTTTCCATTAGAATAACACAACAAACTTCCTGCTGAGTCTGAGATAATCGTATTTGTGATGTCATATGGCAGGTCTTTATCAATAAATGAAATAGCTGAATTATTACCTGAAAAAACGATTGAGCAGGATTTATACGCACTATCTGGTGAGGAATAATTCCCTCCCAATAGCCAAACATGATCCTCTTTTTGGGCAAACAATGAAAGGCTGACTATCCAAATCAATGCAGATAAAAAAAATGCTTTTTGCATGACATACAAGTAAAAACATCCCACAGTACGAATACTCATCCTGTGGGATGTGATTAAAAATATTAACGAATGATGCTGAGCTTCTGTTGATAGACCTGACGCCCATTTTCCGATAAGCTCACGATATAGCAGCCATTTGCAAAATGGGCTACTGACAACCTTGCAGTCATACTACCTTCAGATACCGACTGCGTGGCTACAATTTGCCCGGTCAAATTGAATACTGTTATTTGACAATCTGCCATGGCTGGCTGTTGAAGCGAAATCTGAACTTCTGTTTGAGCAGGGTTAGGGAACAGGGCTATGCCCTTATTTTCCAATGTTGTTCTGGATTCATCTCGCGCGCCCACAAAAGCACAGTCCATATTCCAGGTTGGCACCCGATAATACTCCTGGAGATAGCGGGCAACATATACTGCATTCCCTCCTGATTGGGGGCAAAGTGCGGCAATGGCATCAATGATGTTTTTTTCAGATTCGCTGAACTCCCAATCGTCTTGTGCCAGCGCCGTTAATCGAAGGTTGAAAATAGTCTTTTCGTTCGCTTCATAGGTAGTTGTGGGAATGATAGAAGCATTCAACACTTGCAAATCAGCCAGTTTTTGGGCCGGATTAGCCGTCAGGGTGGAATCGTACAAGTTCTCAATCCCGGTCTTGATCAAGTAGCATTTTCCAATATTCCCGGCTGATGCATTGGCGTAAAATGCAGCAGCCTGTGGATCTGAAAATAAGGCAGGATGAGCGGTAATCTTTGCAAAAAGATTTTGTTGCGCTATCCAGTGCAGGGTGGCATAGGTAGGATCAGTCAACGTATCCATTGCCCAAAAATCATTGCCGGTTAATTCTTCCCCGCCTTCTCCCGAAAAACCGTTGCCACAAGGCGAACCGCAACTCAACTCCGTGCCGGAAGATGTGCTAAACCAGTCGCTGGGATTGCCGCCGGTTACAAATATTTTACTCAATCCGTTTGGCAAATGAGATGGAGCAACTCGATATTTCACAGTAGGGGCAAATAATGGGCTACCGTTAAAATACCCATCCCAGGTGGTTGTTGCACCGCTCCAATCATTACCTCTGTGCCATTGTGGCGCTGAGCTGCTCACCACCATATCATAGTACAAGGCTTCATTAATTTGGCCAAAAATACTGGTTTGAATAATACAGTCTTTATGTGCTCCGAGCATATAGAGGCCCTTTTCGGCTTGAGTCATGGTATTGCAGCAAAGGTCAATATCCACTTCAGGATGTTCAATGCTGATGGCACGGTTGATCAATCCAAATCGCCCATCTACCGTATTATCTCTTACCGTGATGTGTGGAGAGTTTACTGCGGCTATACCAAAATTAAGATGTCCGGTGCCTGGTGAAAAAATCCCATTCACCAGGTTGTTGGAGACCAGGTTTTCAACTTTACAGTTGTACAAATAAATACCACCCGGGAAAGTGCTTGGGGTTATATTGCCAAGATGATCCACTACATTTAGGCTCACCTCAACGGATGCAAACGGTGATTCGAATATTTGTATGCCATAAAACCACCTGTTTGGGCTGGTACATAGAGGCACTTGTATATCGTTATCATGTACTGTTATCTTACCATTACCATTCGTGAAAGCAACCCTAATTCCGGTTCTTACTTCTGTACTTATAACATTTCTCAGGATATCAATATTACCTGAACATGCAAATCCCGGAGGTAGATTTTGGCTTGTAAGATGGTTCGTAATATCTATTCCGGTTGATCCGGCTACTATATTGCAATCCCGAATGATCAATCCATACAACGCTTGATTACTCCGTACAGCGGTAGTTCCTCTGAAAGTTACATTAGCAAAATCTATACAAAAAGTACTTGTACCATTTTGGATGTCTAATCCATACTTAATCCGATCCATAAACCCTCCATTTACCAACACATATTTAGCCTGATTAGCACGAACTCCTGCCGAATTATAGGTTGCTCCTGTTTCTCTGTAGGTATTAAAACCAATAGTTATATTGCTGGCAGAAGCCAACAAGATTCCCGCATCTTCTGAATCCACAAAAAAATTGGATGTGATGGTATGATTTAGTACGTTTTGAGTACCAGAAATTCGTAAGCCATTAGAACAATTATTGAAAGTGTTCCCTGTGATATGAAAGACTGCCGTGCCAGCAATATCAATAGCATTCTGCCCATTATTAAAGGTACAGGCATTGGAGATTAGGGTACCTCCACCGAGCACTCTGATGGAAGTCCACTTGTAAGTTGTATTACAACCCTGAAAAATGGAACCGGAAGAAGCATTTATTGTAGCCCCTGAATTTACAATAATCCCGGATGCATTGCTTGTAAGATAGACCGTTGCCCCTGAAATATTCCAGGCGCCTGCATCTACCGTGAATGTACCTGAGACCTGGATACTTTGCCCGGAAGTAAGATTTGCAACACCGACTGGTGCGCCAGATAAATTCGGGATGCCAACTCCGCTTCCTACGCTGTAGGTAGTTCCCGGACATTGGGCAATTGATCTGACAGACATACCGGCAATCAATAAAATTGCCGGTATGGTTTTAAAAATAATACTCAGAAAATTTTCTGCCCGGAAAACAGGTACAAAATTTCGTGAATTTGACCCAGGCTTGGCCAGTTGATCGTTATAGATATTGTGTTTCATATGTAAAAATTAGTGAAAAAATCGGGTGGGATACTCAGGTAGTTTCTTAAAAAGTAAGCGTAAATTCAACTTAAGCTACCTGAAATGGAATGATTACTTAGCAAACAGATATTCAAAATACCTAACCATAATACACGCTACACAGTTAAAACTTCATCTGGCAACTATTTCAACACCCAAATATAGTACCTCTAAGTCAAACATACAAGCAACGAAAACGCTAACGGTTCGTATCTGTAAATCAGCAGTTCTGCTCCTTCCGGACAAAATCACCTATTTCTTTCCACCCTTTTTCAACCTTTTGCCCAAAATACTGTCATACCAGACTCAAACACACACCAACCTTTTTCCCTTTTATGATCCGTCTGGTCTTTATCCTCTTTTTGGGTGTCTTTTCCACCCTCGTACTCCTTGGCAACAAAAACGGCCGCGCCACTCAAGCTCAGCGCGGCAATACCGGCGCCCCTGGCGACGAAACACAAAACGGACAGCCCAAAACATGCCAGGCATGCCACAATCAGGGCCCCATTCAGGCTACCCTGGCCATCACCGTGCTGGATAGCACCAACAACACCGTCACAAAATACATCCCGGGCAAAAACTACAAAGCCAGGGTAACCATTAATGCCACCGGGCCCGGCCTGACCGGCTACGGATTTCAAATGATCGCCCTGCGCGACAGCGATAACACCGACCTTGACGGATTCAGCGATGTAAATCCCAACAACTATAAAATTGCGTCGTTGCCTAATGGACGCACCTATGCGGAGCATAACAACATTTCAAGCACCAATACTTTTGATGTAACCTGGACGGCGCCACCAAGCGGCACGGGCAGCGTAACCTTTTATGCCTCCGGCAATGGCGTAAATGGCACCGGCGGCACCGGTGGAGATGGCGCAGGTGTCAACTCTTTGAAGTTGACGGAATTTAGTTCCGCTGCTAATGATCTCCCAACAGCATTTTCCAACTGGACGGCCTCACCCAATCCGGCAACAGATCAACTGCAACTTTCAGGCACAGAGCTTGGTGTAGGAGCGCATCATTTCAGGGCCTTTGACGCATCAGGCAAAGTGGTTTGGGAGTCCGCACAAATGATTCAAAATGAATCGTTTATAACCAACATTCCTGTTTCCGACTGGAATTCCGGCATCTATTTTGTACAAATAGAGCAGGGCGGTAAACGCAGTTATGTTAAAGTCCTCAAACTTTAACTATGTTTAGATTGGTTGGGCAGCAAATAGTGGGTTAACTTCGTGTTGACAACGACAAGCGTTAATTTTCAGTTACTTTGTTGTGAAATAACGTTATAAAGAAAACGTTATAAACCAACAAACTAACAACCAAACTTGCTTCAACACATGAAGAATCTCATTTTTTTGATGTTCCTCGTTCCTGCAATCGCTTTTGCCAACAATCAGCAAAACAACCCGGCTCTGGAAGCGATTTCTACTGCCCTGGGTGCAGGCGATGTGAACGCATTGTCCAAATATCTGGCTGACAACGTGGAGATATCCATTCAGGATAAAGAACAAACGTATGCAAAAGCCAAAGCGATGGAAGTATTGAAAGGTTTCTTTGATTCCAACAAACCCAAAGCTTTTGCCCAGGTACACAAAGGCCAGAGCCGCGAAAACAGCGATCAGTACTGTATTGGTAATCTTTCCGCTACGGCCGGGAGTTACCGGGTATACCTTTACCTTAAGGTAAACGGCTCCAACATCAGCATCCAGGAGATGCGTTTTGATAAAGAATAACTCAGCCCCCTTAACCTCTCAGACGGCTTCGGACTATGCGTCCGGAGCCGTTTTTTTATGCTGTCTGGTTTTGTTTATTGGCTTTTGCTTTCCGTACAAAACGCCTCACCTGAAACCAGCAACGCAGGGAATGACCTGCTTCGCCCAGGGAAAGTGAAGCCAGACTCAGGGCTATAAATAATTGATGTGCCTGCTGCATAGGCTCCAGTAAATGTGGGAAAAACTGGGGAACCGCCAGAATCTCCAGAGCAATGACCAATACCGCCAAAAAAGCAAAACCCACCATGGATGCCCGCGCCTGGAACAACCACCTGGGTTTTTGATGCAACAATGCTTTGTTGAGATATAATGCTGCCAGCTTGTCTGAAGGATAGATTCGAATGATCTCCTTCAGGATATGCTCAGCTTTTGGATATTCCTGCTGGTAGTAGAAAGAAGCGGCCTTCTTAAACAATAGCTGGTGAAAAAGATCTTCGCCACCCCATTGGGTAACATTCTGCATGATGACCACTTCCAACAAATGATCACACATCACCTGATGTTTGCCATGATCGGCTGCATCGTATAAAGCATCCGTGTAGATAAGCGTACAATCCAGGTATTCCTCAAAATCCAGCGAACGAATGGCGTCTTCATGCTGCTCATAGAAATGTATCACCGCATGGAAGTCGCTGACTTCAATGGATTTGAAATTGCGGTATAAACGCAGCCGTTCTGCCGGGAGAAAATACATTTATAAACTGAGGGTGACTCAAAAGTAATTTTTTACCGCAGAGGCAGAGAGGCGCAGAGGTACAAATAGTTGATTTTCAACTTCTCTGT
>DLXL01000197.1:7081-7348 GCA_003448025.1 Saprospirales bacterium
ATAAAAAAGCGACTTGTGAGACAGTCTCAGTTTATAACGCAAATTTCCTGCCAGCGGTTGGTAATATCCCTTAATTTTCTACCAAATCCATTTCAACCTGCCTTTTGGAAATATCAACGGCTGCAATACGCACCTTAACTTTATCCCCCATCTTAAAACTCCGCTTATACCGGCGTCCGGATGCGCGGAGGTTGCCTTCTTCAACCGTATAGGTATCGTCGAGGTATTTGAAGTCTACCAGCCCCTCTGCCCTGGAATCCATCAGTT
>DLXL01000197.1:7512-7813 GCA_003448025.1 Saprospirales bacterium
TACAAAGAATCCGCGGTCTATAATGCCGCTGATTACGCCCTCAAAGGTTTCTCCAATGCGTTTGGAGAGGTACTCTGCCTGTTTGTACTTGGTACTTTCGCGCTCGGCCTCTGCGGCTTTACGCTCCTGATTACTGATATGCTTGCATTGCTCCGCCAATTTAGCCGGATCTACCCGATAGTTTTTCCCGTCCAGATTTCGTTCCAATATCCGGTGCGCCAGTACATCGGAGTACCGGCGAATGGGAGAGGTAAAGTGGGAATAGTGAGAGAACCCGAGTCCGTAGTGTCCAATATTATCC
>DLXL01000197.1:7928-8133 GCA_003448025.1 Saprospirales bacterium
AGTCCGTAGTGTCCAATATTATCAGGACTGTATACTGCCTTGGCCATGGTTCGGATGGCCAGTGGTTCGAGTACTTTTAAACGATCGTCGGTACGGGCTTTTTTCATCAACTCATTGAACGAGTGCGCGATCTGCTTGGGTGTGTCCGTTTTCATGGGAACACCCAGTTCCATGGCAAAACGTGCAAAATCAGCCACCTTGGTCA
>DLXL01000504.1:0-330 GCA_003448025.1 Saprospirales bacterium
ATCAGTTACATCTATAACTTCCATTTGCATGGATTCCAGATGCCATCGTACATCCAGCGCTATGACCGGATCATCTTCTGCCAGTAATACAACAGGGCGCAACATTTCACCTCCAAAATGCTCTATATGGGTGGGATCAGGAATGAAATATCAGTGAAAAGGTGTTTTTTTACAGTGGAGGTATGTTATAAACCAGTTTGCGAACCTTAGCTGCGTTAATGGAGAGCCAAATCAAACAAGATCTCCGTGGCATATCCATTTTCATCAGCCTTCACTTCCACCTTTCCTTTCCATTTATTGCTGAGCATTTTGATAAGTCTGGAGCCAATT
>DLXL01000504.1:512-2499 GCA_003448025.1 Saprospirales bacterium
CCGAAGGTACAATTTCCTGTTTTCGGTTTTATGCAGCTCAATGTTGATTTGCCCTTTTCGCCCGCCAGGAAACGCGTATTTCAAAGAATTGGCAAGTAATTCGTTGACAATCAGGCCAATAGGTATGGCTGTGTCAACATCCAACTCCAACTTGTTTTGGGGATAACGTATTTCCACGCTGCCATCATCTAAGCCAAATGAATCAAGCATGGTTCGCCCAAACTGTTCAAGGTAATCTTTCATTTCCACCTGTGCCACGTTGGCGCCCAGGTACAGTTTCTGGTGGATCAAGCCCATGGCATCCACCCGGTTTTGACCCTCCCGGATGGCGTCTAGCGCTGCGTCATCCTTAACCTGGCGGGATTGCAGATGCAGAAGACTGGAGAGTATTTGCAGGTTATTTTTTACCCTGTGGTGTACTTCTTTAATCAAAAACTCTTTTTCCCTATTGCGCTTTTTCAGGCTTCTGACCAGGATAAATAACACCACGCCAACAGCCAGCGCAAATGCCAATCCTCCCAGTAATAATTGTTGTTTCAAGTGTTCTGTTTCCAGTTGTTTTGCCTGAGTAGCTATTTGGGTTTCTTTTTTCTCGTTTTCATACTGTGCCTTCAAAGCTTCTACCTCCTGTAGTCTTTCCTTGGCCATGAGGGTGTCCTGATAGTATTCCATGTAGCTCCATAATGCAGCATAGGATTTTTCGTGATTGCCCAAAGCAGCTTCAATCATGGCTCTGTATTTGAGCGCCGCGGAATACTCTAAAGATCTGCCGTGTTTTTGAGATAATGCAATAACAATATCGTTGTGAAACCTGGCTTTTGATGGATTATCGAGGTACAGGTAATTGCCTGTCAGGTAGATATTGGCGGTTAGATAGGCAAAGTCATCCTTCTTGTTCAACGCAGCCTGATAATAATCCAGATAGTAACGATTTGCGCCTTGATAATCGCCTTTCACCTCCACTACGTTTCCAATTTTCGCCATGGCATTTGCGGCACCCATGGTATCCCTGATTGCCAAATAAGTGGCAACTGCGGTTTTTAGTATTTGAATGGACGTGTCCAGTTGATTTTCTTTAATGAAATATATCCCTTTTCTGAATAAGATCCTGGCTACGTTTAGTGTGTCCTGGCAGGCACGGCAAAGTTTTTCACCTTTTTCAATAGAGATAGCAAGTGCTGGCTGATTTTCTGTTACAATGGCAAGCTTACTCAACAACATTTGAACTTTGCATTGCAATTCCAGATTATTCTCCTGTTCAGCTAATTTTTGTGCCTGAACGAGATGATAAACTGCACTGTCCCAATTTCCTCTTTCTACATATTTATAACCATTATTGTATGATTCTTTCAAGTCGTCAGACTGTGCAAATCCATTACCGGAGATCAAGATGCAGATGAAAACAAAAAGAAGGTGTTTCATATTTTTATGAGCCAGGCTGTTAGCTCCTCTTTTGCCGATTTACTGATGGGAATTTGTTTTTTATGGATTACCACAAAGAGGTCGCCAATTTCTTCTATGTGGTTGCTGTTGACAATATATGACCTGTGTATCCTCAAAAAGCCGGGAACCACTGCCAACGTTTCTCCCAATTGTTTTAAGGTTTGTGTGATGAGATACTCTTTATCGAGGGTAATTAATCTGCAGTAGTAATCATCTGCTTCGATCCAGAGGATATCTGCCAGAAAAATCCGGATCATCCGGTCTTTGAATTTGATGAAAACTCTGTCGCCGAACCAATTGCTTGAACCTATTTCTACTTTTGTTTCAGGAATATCAGGTTCGGGCTCACTTCTGGAAATCGCCAGTTCAATACTATGCTGCAGATCTTTTCCACGGAAGGGCTTCGTCAGGAAAGCTGCAGGGTGAGTTTTTTTTGCCCTTGCAAAGGTCAGCGGATCAGCGTTGCTGGTTAGAAATACCAGGGGAACCGACCTGATCTCCTGTATTTTATACGCAGTTTCCACGCCATCCATTTGGCCAGAGG
>DLXL01000504.1:2619-3333 GCA_003448025.1 Saprospirales bacterium
CCACGCCATCCATTTGGCCAGACAACTGACTGTCCATCAGAACAATATCCACATTGTTCATACTGAACCACTCCACAGCCTCTTCTCCATAACTGAAAGGTCCGGCGGTTTCATAGCCCATTTCATGGAGCCGATCCTCCAAATCAGCTGCAATGATAGGCTCGTCTTCTATGATTAAAACAGATATTTTTTTCACGATGCGTAAATGTATTACGAATATAGATTACGGTCCAAGCCTTCAGGCCTATTATCTTTCCGCCAAATATTTTCGGGTCAATTAAATATCATGGGGAAAGTCAAATCCTTGTTTTTTTCGTTTTCAGGGGCCCTTTTTGGTGTTGTTACCCTGCTATTAAACAAGTTGGCACATGGACATTCTGCACTCGTAGAAACATGGTATAGTCGGGGATTGTTTATAAGGGTGCGGCATTTCTGGGAGGTTCTGCTTAGTTACTCCAGTGTTCCCGGGTTTTACTTTTTTTGGACCGGAGTGGTTGCTTACTGGATTTGGGTGTGGTGGCGGCGACCCAAACAGGTGCAGTCTCGCCTGTCAACAGTGAAGTATTGGTTGGGGAGAATATTAGGCTTTTCCGGTTTTTTAGCGGGCAGTTTTTTCTGGCTTTGGGGCTTTAATTATGCCAGGGTTCCTATTCAGGAGCAACTGCAGTTCTCACCAGAGCCTTTGGACTCTGTGCGGCTTTGGACGGCACTTGA
>DLXL01000231.1 GCA_003448025.1 Saprospirales bacterium
GTACCCCCAGGCGCGGCGGGGGGATGCCAGGGTACGATTAAGACAGGGCGGGGCGGAAAAACTGCTGGTGTAGTGGGTGATGATCTCCAACAGGCCTTTGGCCTCACTGAGTTGCAGGGCGTCCGCGTTGCTGACTTGTTGGATACGCTGTACCGTTTGTTCCAGTTCGCCTAGATTGTGCGCCAATTGTTGCAGACGGGCTTCATTCAGCACATACCCACGCACGAGAAAATCTTTGAGCCGTTGTGTAGCCCATATCCGGAATTGAGTGGCTCTCTGAGAATTCACCCTGTAACCAACAGAAACGATAGCATCAAGACTATAAAACTGCGTTTGATATGCTTTGCCGTCTTTAGCAGTATGTTCCAAAATGGAACATACTGATTTTTCATCCAACTCCTGGGTTGCAAAGATGTTCCTCAGATGCTTTGTAATGGCAGGTCGTTGTGTACCAAAGAGCAATGCAATTTGCTTTTGGGTTAACCAGACAGTTTCTGCATCCAACTTTACCTCAACTTGAGTTTGATGGTCAGCAGTTTCATAAATGAGTATTTCACCTTTGTGGTCCATATAGTTCCATTTTGTCACAAATATAAACAAATCATTTTAAAATAAAACAAATTGTGGTGAATAAAAACTTTTGACGTGCCAGGGTACGATTAAGGTGGAAAAACACAGCCGGGCGGAAACGCTGCTGCCTTCCCCTGCTTTGAATACAGCAATTTCTGACTTAATGCCTGGAATTGATTATTTTTATCCCGTCAAATGCTGAATGTTATGCATCCCTTCCAACACCTCGCCCTTTCCCTCTCCGGAGGTGGTTACCGCGCTGCTGCCTTTCATCTGGGCAGCATGGCCTATCTCGATCAACTTACCTGGCAGGACAAACCCCTGTTGTCGCGGTTATCGGTCATATCCACCATTTCAGGTGGCACCATCACAGGGATGAAATATGCCTTGTCATTGGCGGAAGGGAAGACCTTCGAACAGTGTTATGCGGAACTGTATCAGTTTTTACAAGAGGACCAACTGCTGGGCCATGCCCTGGCTATGCTGAATAACCACGAGGCCTGGGCGAATTCCACCAGGCAGCGCAACCTGATCAATGCCTTTGCACTGGTATATCACCGCGAATTGCTGGGCGAAAAGACTTTCAAGACCTTGCTGGATCTGCCGGCCGACCAGTTTCCGGAAATGCTGTTCAACAGCACTGACCTCGAGAATCAACTCGCTTTTCGTTTTCAGAAAAGCCACGGCGGACTCATTGGTAACGGCAAAGCCAACCTGCCTGAAACGGCAGCCCGCGACCTGCGTCTGGCAGACATCGTGGCGGCATCCAGTTGCTTCCCGGGCGGTTTTGAACCCCTGCGCTTCCCCCTTGATTTTCAATCGGGTCCCGAGGATGCGCTGGCAAAGGCCTGGGAAAACAAACCTGAGTTGCGACTGCTGGATGGCGGCATTGTAGACAATCAGGGCATTGAAAGTGTGCTGCTGTTTGAAGCCAGGAAGGGTAAACAGGAAGAACCCTTTATCAGCACCTGGTTTGTGTCGGACGTGACGCGCAAAGAGCTCCGGTTTGAGGAGGAGAGTCCGGAGAAAAGCAGTCCCTTTTTACTCCAATTCTCTGTCAGGGCCTATAACAGATGGGCATTCGTGTTCCTGCTGCTGGCCGGCTATCTGCTGTGGCAATTCATGTCGAAATGGGTGATTCTGTTGGGTGCTTTCCTGATTTTGTCCAGCGGACTGTGGCTGGCTTTGAGTTTTCTTGCCGTACGTTTTGTGGCCGGGCAGCTCAAAAAAACCGTTTCAAGGCATGCCTCATCGATTCGTAACCTGAATTTGTTGCGGACGGTCCCCTTGAAATATGTCGTGGCCCAGCTTCAAACCCGTCTGCTGTCAGTGGGGCGACTGCCCGACGTGTTTATGAAGCGCATCCGTGATCAGGGATACAACAGTTTGTTCTCCGACCGGCACTGGAAATACCGGGTAAAAACCAATCTGATTTACGACCTGAACGACCCCAAACTTACCCTGGGCGCATCCCTGCGCGCGCAGGTGGAAAAAGCCAACCAGATGGGCACCACGCTCTGGTTTGCGGAAGAAACACCCGGCACTCCACCCATGCTCGATGCGCTGATTGCCACGGGCAAGGCCACCATGTGCCATAATATCATCGAATATATTGACGGGCTCCGGAAGCTGGGAACCTTGTCGCCAGACATCATGGCGGATCTGGAGGAAGTACAAGGGCGGTGCAAGGCGGATTGGGCGGCGATGAATGGTTGAGCGCCAAAGCATGATTCGCGTAGGGTATGGTTGTTTGGAAAGATCGAATATCGAACACCGAATAATGAAATAATTTCCTGCCGCACTTCCTGTTGCACTTGGCGTTTTCACCAGGTGCAACATTGGTTCACTATTCCTCCATAACATCGCGGAAATCAACGATTTTACACTGCAAACCCTCCCCTTTATCAACCCCCAAAAACAGGTACAAAACGCAACTTTTTTTCCAAAATATATAACCGTTTTTCTGCCGCAAACCCACACATTTGTACAGTTCTTTAATGATTCACCTTTAAATAGTTAACCCTTAAAAACC
>DLXL01000019.1:0-3663 GCA_003448025.1 Saprospirales bacterium
GAAAATTCCCCAACATGCTCTAATAAATGCCCAAATCAGTTTTAGGGTAAACAACCATGTGAAAAGTGTTTTTGAAAAATGGATGCGGATTAAAAACTTTTCAAAAGTATTATGTTACGGGGATATTTCCAACCTTGGAATGATAAAAATTCGTCAAATTGAATTTTTTCGTTAAAAGTTACGGCTTTTTTGTTCTTCGAAGTTTGATTATTGGATATTAACAATCCGGGTTAAACCGAGGTTAAACACCGTTTTAACCAGCATTTTGCCCCTTTACTTTGTCCCAAAATAGCACCACCATGAAAAAAGTATTATGCACCATTGCTTTTGCCGGCTGCGCACTGCTGGCCAAAGCACAACTCTATGTGGAAGGCGTAAAACTCGAACCTTCCAATACGGGTCAGTACATTGAAATCGATCCCTTGTACCGTGAAGACGGCCGTTGCGCCTTTCAGGTAGATTATGGTCAATCCAACCCAAAGGAAGACTATGTTACGGATCAGTACGGCAAACGATTTGATTTCAGGAGCCTGGTAGACGGCCTGAACTTCTTTTACGAGGAAGGCTGGCAGGTTGATCAGGTAAGTGTGTTGGACCGGGGCAGGCGGTATTTGCTGAAGCGACGGTACTGATAATCCTGATCACTGATTGTACTGAGTATAAATTTACAGAAACCTCTTCGACAAAGTCCCAGGTCGGGGAGGTTTCCTTATTTTTGCTCTTGTACCATCCACCTTAATATACCTTAATGTATGGCCAAATCTTCTGCCCGCCAGCTTTCTGACAGTGTTCAAATTGAAGTGGACGCCCAGTTTTTATACCAAAAAATTGCGGAAGCAGAATCTGATGCAGGCATCGCTCAGGTTTTTCTCCAGTTGTCGGATATTGAAGGCGGTCATGCCGACAAAATGATTGAGCGTCTGCGTGCTGAAGGTCAACAGGTACACAAGCCACAACCTTCCTGGCGTGCGCGTACCCTGGATCGTATTGGAAGGTGGTTTGGGTACGATTATGTGATTGGGGTAATGATGGATACCGAAAAGAGCCTGGCTCAGGCGCTGGTAAAGCAAAAAACGAATCGCCAGGTACCGGTTCAGGGCGACGAAGGCAATCACGTAAAGATCCTGCAGGCGCTCCTCAGTAATCAGCACCGAGTTTCAGGCGAACAGCTTTCCAGAATCGAGGGACGGCATAAAACCGTGGGAGGCAACGCCTTGCGTGCGGCCGTTTTGGGCGCCAACGACGGTTTGGTATCCAATATGAGTCTGGTAATGGGCGTGGCGGGTGCTACCAGTGGACAAAGCGAGGTGTTACTGGCCGGTTCGGCGGGCTTGCTGGCAGGTGCGCTGTCTATGGCGTTGGGCGAGTGGATATCAGTAAAGAGCTCGCAGGAATTGTATGAAAAACAAATGGCGCTGGAGATGGATGAGATTGAGAGTAATCCGGAAGGTGAACGCCAGGAAATTGCGCTGATTTACATGGCCAAAGGTATTCCGGAAGACCAGGCGCATGCCATGGCCGCCGAGATCATGTCTGACCAGGATAAAGCGCACGAGCTGTTGATCAAGGAAGAGTTGGGTATAAACCCCGAAGAACTCAAAAGTTCGGCCTGGGAAGCCGCTATTACCTCCTTCATCCTGTTTGCCATTGGGGCCATCATTCCCCTGGCGCCGTTTTTCTGGAGTGGAGGAAATGCCGCTATTTTGATGAGTATCGGATTTAGCACGATAGGACTTTTCTTAATCGGCGCATCCATTACGCTGTTTACCGGTCGATGCGTGTGGTTCTCAGGTTTCCGACAGGTGGTTTTTGGTTTGCTGGCCGCTGCCATCACATTTGGTATCGGTAAATGGATCGGGGTGTCTATTGCCGGGTAAAAACAATTTATTAGGATTCATAACCTTTGCACTACAGACTTAGTGTAATACCTTTGCACAATGCGAAAAATTGCTGCGTCTTTTTTTCTGGCGTTATACCTCCTGTCCAACACCGAAATGCACGAGTTGGTCAAGTTGGGTGCTTTTGTGCAGCATTACACGCAGCATAAATCCGAAAATCCGGAACTCGGCCTGGTGGAGTTTATCGTTATCCACTATTTCAGTGGTAATGTAAAAGACGCTGATTACGCCGAGGATATGCAATTACCTTTCAAGGTACTGGACTATGCCAGTGGGGCGCCAACGCATGTGATACCGCAACCCTTTTGCCTGTATCTGGCGCCGCCTGTATCACAAGAGTCTTCAGCACTCCCTTTATACGACCAAAGTACGCTGCCTTCATCCCACCTTGCAGATATCTGGCAGCCTCCAAAGACCTGCTGATCATTCCTCCTTGCTCTTCCTGATGACATCCGTTCTTCGTATCATGTAATGCGGAGAATATGCCATCCTTTTCTAATTTCGCAAGTATTGCACTACCTGTTTGCCGAACGGTAAAAGGACCCCGGTACTCAGGCCAACCATATCAACATTATGCTGGATCAAATCATTCAGTTTTCTATAAAAAACAAACTCATCATTGGGCTATTTACCCTGAGTTTGCTGGGTTATGGTGTGCTGGAAACCATGCGTTTGCCTATAGACGCGGTTCCGGACATTACCAATAATCAGGTGCAGGTGATTACCACTGCCCCTTCTCTGGGCGCTCCGGATGTGGAACGTCTCATTACCTTTCCCATAGAACAAGCCAACAGTAATATTCCCGGGTTAAAAGAAATTCGGAGCTTCAGCCGTTTCGGATTGTCACTGGTGACCATCGTTTTTCATGATGACATAGATATCTACTGGGCCCGACAGCAGATCAGCGAGCGATTACAACAGGTGCAGGGGCAGATTCCGCAGGGAATAGCAACCCCATCGCTGGCGCCGGTGTCTACCGGATTGGGGGAAATTTACCAATATGTGGTTCGGGCTAAACCTGGCTACGAACAAAAATACAGTCTACGGGAGCTTCGTACCATTCAGGATTGGATTGTGCGCCGGCAATTGCTGGGTACTCCGGGCGTGGCTGATGTGTCCACTTTTGGCGGTGAGTTGAAACAATACGAGGTATCCGTGTATCCCGATAAACTCAAATCTTTCGGGGTAACCATTAATGATGTTTTTGACGCGCTGGAAGCCAATAACCAAAATACCGGCGGCGCTTATATTGAGAAAGGCCCAACGGTGCTCTACATCCGCAGCGAAGGATTGGTGGGTAGTCCGGCAGATATTGAAAAAATAGTGGTCAAAACAACCAGTCAGGGCATGCCCGTGCTGGTACGCGATCTGGCCAGGGTAGGGGAGGGCGCTGCCACCCGCTACGGTGCGGTATGTTTCAACGATAAAGGCGAGGTGGCCGGCGCAGTAGTGATGATGTTGAAGGGTGAAAACTCTTCCACGGTGATCAAAAACGTGAAAAAGAAAGTAGAGGCCATCCAAAAAACCTTGCCTGAAGGCGTAATCATAGATCCCTTTCTGGACCGGACCAAAATGGTGAACAACGCCATTAGCACCGTAGAAGTGAACCTGATGGAAGGTGCTTTGATTGTGGTACTGGTACTGGTGTTTTTCCTGGCCAACTTCCGTGCCGGCTTTATTGTAGCCTCTGTGATCCCGCTTTCCATGTTGTTTGCCATCATCCTGATGAATATGTTTGGGGTGGGGGGGAATTTGATGAGCCGAT
>DLXL01000019.1:3787-4378 GCA_003448025.1 Saprospirales bacterium
GGAATTTGATGAGCCTGGGCGCCATCGATTTTGGATTGATTGTGGATGGTGCGGTTATCGTGGTGGAGGCCATTATGCACCAGCTAACCCACAGCAAGCATTTCAAAGAGGTAAACCGACTCAGTCAGGAACAAATGAACGAGGAAGTGCACCATGCTTCCTCCCGGATTATGAATGCCGCGGTGTTTGGTCAAATCATCATTTTGATCGTATATCTGCCCATTTTTTCATTGGAAGGTATTGAAGGCAAAATGTTTAAACCCATGGCGCAAACGGTTTCCTTTGCCATTTTGGGCGCTTTTATCCTTTCGCTGACCTACGTACCTATGATGAGTTCGCTGTTTATCAGCAAAAAAATATCCCACAAAAAGTACCTCAGCGACCGGATGATGGAACGACTGGAGCGATGGTATCAGCATTTGCTGGAAAAAGTGCTCAACCTGCCTAAAACCATCATCGGAGGATCGGTGGCACTGTTGGCTATTTCCGTGTGGATCATGAGTACCCTGGGCGGAGAGTTTATCCCGGAACTGGAGGAAGGCGATTTTGCGGTAGATACCCGCGTGCTTACCGGCAGTAGCCTCAATGCCA